>JAISYM010000018.1 GCA_031269875.1 Synergistaceae bacterium | reverse complement strand
TGACTATCCAATTGTCTCATAATGATGAACCCGAGATGATGGGCCGGCGACTCACTCCGCGAATTGGACCGCTCATACACCTCTGTCCTGAGCTGATTCGCTCGCCCGACATCCATGTCGGGCGCCGATTCGCTGCGTTCGTTCGTCGGTCCGTCATCTCTTTACATGAGACAATTGGATAGTCATATTTTTAAATTTTACGCGCTCAAATTCTGTACATCTTCTTCGCTGGCGCGGTCGCCGCTAATCCGCGCTCAGTTCAGGGGACGCCGCCTTCGGAGTCCCTTGTTCCCGCACCGGGCGCGATCAGTCGATTCCGCCGGCGATGGACCTTATCGCGCGCTCCAGGTCGTCGCAGACGGAGCGCATCACGCCCTCGTCCCTGGCCTCCACCAAAACGCGAAGGAGCGGTTCAGTGCCGGAGGGGCGAAGCAGTATCCTGCCTGAGCCGGAAAGTTTCTTTTCCGCCAGAATCCGCGCTTCTTCAAGCTCCGGCGACGCTAGGACGCTCTCCCTGTCGGCAATCCTGATGTTCCGGAGTACCTGCGGATACCTCGGGAACCTGTCGATCAGGGTGGAAATGTCCTCCCCAAGCTCACGGCAAGCGCGGAGAAAAAGAATCCCCGCCCCCATGCCGTCTCCGGTCGCCGCGTAATCCAGAGCGATTATATGCCCGGACTGCTCGCCTCCAAGCCTTGCGCCGGTCTTGCGCATCATCTCGACGACGTACCTGTCGCCAACCTGGCTCCTGAAAATTTCAATCCCCGCGTCCGCCATCTTTTCGTCCAATATCATGTTGCTCATCACCGTAGAGACTACGCCGCTGCCCAACATCCCATGCGCGGCCAGGTAACGGCTGATGATCCAGAGCATTATGTCGCCGTCGATCACCCTGCCGAGACCGTCGCAGAGGAGAACCCTGTCCGTATCTCCGTCAAAGGCGAACCCAAGCGCCGCTGACTCGCGCTTCACCATTTCGGCAAGGTGCTTCATGTGTATGACGCCTACGCCCTCATTTATGTTGAGGCCGTCGGGCTTGACCCCGGTATAGGTCACGCGCCCCCGCCAATTTGAAAAAACAGCCACGGCTATGGCCGACGCCGCTCCATTTGCGGCATCCACCACTATCGGCCAGTCGCAGTCTCCCGCGGCAGCAAGCTGCTCCGTGAGCCACGCGGAATAATCGTCCGCTCTGCTGCGTTCGTCGATAAGATCGCCTATGGACGCGCCGGTCGGACGCCAGTCGTCCAAAAGGTTGTCCCCAAGGTACTCCTCTATCATGGCCTCGTCGTCGTCGCTCAGTTTCGAGCCGCTTTTGTCGAGAAATTTTATCCCGTTGTACTCCGCCGGATTGTGAGAGGCGCTGATTATACCCCCTCCGTCAAGGTCGGAGTTCCGAAGCACGTAACTCACGCCCGGAGTGGGAAACACCCCAAGGGTATGAACGTCCGCGCCGGCGGACATCATGCCGGATACGAGGGCCGACTCCAGCATTACCCCTGATCGCCGCGTATCCCTGCCCACGACTATCCTGGGCCTCGGGACGCCTCTTTCGGTTAGGAAAAGGACGAAAGCGCGGCCCAACCGCATTGCCATTTCCGGCATCATAATACCGCTGTTCGCCACGTCCCGTACTCCGTCTGTCCCAAACAGGCATCTAACCTTCTCAGGCGTCACCATAAAACAACCACTCCTCGAAATTCAAAAAATCATAAAAACACGCGGCGTCACCGCGTTACAGCGTCGATCGTCACCCGCTCCGGGTCGATGCGCAAAATCCGCATGTCGCGGGATAAATTTCGCGCCAGCACGGGAAGCGCAAGCCGGCGCGCCACAATATTCGTCACGTCGACATAGAGCTCAAACGGCGGATGCGTCATATCAAACCGCTCGGTCGCGGAGACGGTTCTTTCCAAAGTCACGCTGACCTCCGGCGGGTCGAGCGCCCATTCTATATTATCGCTCTTTCCCTCAATAGAGACCGGCACGCTTTGAAACGTCACGACCTCTACGGCTGAGTCGAACTCCACCCTCACGTTCACCTTGTCGGCGCTCACAACAGTTATGCCTGAGGCCGGCGGATCGAGCGGAACATCAATATTCATCGCCTCAGAATGTCCCGTTATGTCTATAGTATTTAAAACTATTTCATTTACGTCCTTAAGGGAACTCCGCCTACCCCGTAATGTTACCATATCTGGGGATAATGACACAATTCCAATATCGAAACCTTCTCCCGGAGTTCCGCTAACGGAAACCCTCACGGGGACCCGCTTCGAATTGACGGCCTCCTCCAGCTTTGCCACGACGCGAACCTTGCTTGGCTCCACGAGAATACCTTCCTCGTCGCCTTCGCCGCCGACAAGCCTTACGTCAAGATCGCCGTTTATTCCAACCGTGAGGTTTTGGGCCGTCTCCCTGACCTCGGCCCTTCGGATCGAAAATATCAGCGACTCCGGACCTCTTGCCACCACCTCGGCTGGGATGATCGAGACATTTCCGAGCGAGAGGTTTTCCGGAGCGTCCCCGCTTATGCTGAGTGTTGGCCGCAGGGTGCGCTCTATAATCCGAAACAGCTCCACGTCCACAACCTGCGGGGAGTATCCCGACAGCCTGACACCGTCCGGAATTTCGAGCTGCACGGGCAGCCTGTACTTTCCAGGCCTGAGGTCCTGCACCGCCACAGAGGCGATTATCTCGCTCCTGTCCATGAGCGCCAGCTGTTCGATACGCCCCTCGAGCGTAACGTCTATCACGGAGACGGCGTTCACGATGGAGTACCCGTCCTGCATATCCGGATACTTTAGCGGTACGCTTATATTGCGCGCGCTGGGCGCCGTGCTGTCCCACGTCACAAAGAGCCAGAGGCTGACGGCAAAGACGATGGAGAAAATCCGCAGGACAAAGCGCGTCCTCTTGGCCTCGTCTGAAATATCGAAAAATTTTTGCAGCCTGTTCTTGAGCGACATAGCCTACCTCTCAGTACCGGGCCACTGCGACTCGATCTCCAGCTTTATGCGTTCGAGGAGCGTCAGGTTTTTGCCATAGGGGTTGAAGTATCTGTGAACGAAACGGGTCAACTGTTCATCCGTAAGCGGACGCGGAGAAATGCGCCCCCGGACGGTCAAAAGGACGTGCCCGTGTTCCTCCGAGACGACAAGGGCATAAGCATCCGACACCTCCGTCACACCCACCGCCGCGCGATGCCGCGTCCCGTGCCACCGTGAAATATCGGTGTTGTCGGTGAGAGGAAGGTAACAAGCGGCGGCTATGACAACTTGCCTGTCCAATATCACGGCGCCGTCGTGAAGGGGGTTGCCCGGCCAGAATATGCTCATTATGAGCTCCTGCGTTATCTCCGAGCGGAGATGAACGGCGGATCGCCATATCTCCTTGAGGCCCGTGTGCCTCTGAAAGACGATGAGCGCCCCTATCCTGTGATGCTGAAGGTAGAGGACAGCCTTCACGACGGCGTCCGCGTGCGTCTCTCCGAGGTCGCCGCCCTCCGAGCCGCCCGGAAGGAAGCGCCCCCTGCCCAACTCCTCCAAAAGACGCCTCAGCTCCGGCTGGAATACTATCGGAATCGCGATGAGAAACGCGCTGAACAGATAGCCCAAGAGCCAGGAGATGGTCTTTAGGTCGAGGGCGCGAGCCACAGCGCCAAAGGCCGCAATCACCAAAAGCCCCCTGACGAGCTGCATCGCCCGCGTGTCCACGAAGAACAGCATGACGCGATACGCCAGAAACGCCACAACCAGTATATCTATCAGGTCCTGCCATCTGAAATTTATAAATAACGACAAGTCAATCCTCCATCGGGAAACGCCGTTTTCGCCTCACCATGAACCTCTGAGCTTTCTCAAGAGCGCCAGATTACCGGCGTCTCCGATGCCATCCTTCGGTGTCTCCAGTATGACCGGCGTATTCCGGAACCTGGCGTCTGCGACCAAAATACCGAACGGGACGGTACCGATCCCTCCCTCGCCTAGGTGGGCGTGCCTGTCCATCCTGCCGCCGCGAGCGCCCTTGTTGTCGCTGATATGCCAGCATTTCACCCTCTCCAGACCTACCCGCAGCGATATCGAGGAGATAAGCCTTTCATACCCGCCCTCAGTGCCGACCTCTAAACCAGCCCCAAAGAGATGACAGAGGTCGGCGCACATTCCAAGCCTCGGATCCCAATCGAGCGCTTCCATCACCCAAGCCAGCTCCTCGATCGTCGAACCGAGAACTCCGCCCTGCCCCGCCATAGTCTCCAGCAGAATTGGCACGCCGAAGCCATCCGTGTCGCTTAAAACCCTTTCAAGCGAAGCGGCCAGGAAATTTCTGGCCAATGCCGGGTCCTCGTTCTTCGACGAGCCGGGGTGAAGCACCACGGCGTCGATACCGAGCTGATAGCAGCGCTCGATCTCCGCTTTTAGGGCGTCCACGCTCCTGCGCCGCACATGCTCGTCCCCCGCGAGGTTGATCAGGTACGACGCGTGTGAGATGACGCTCTTTACGCCGCTTGCGAGGAGCGCCCTCCTGAACGCGCCGGTCTCCCCCTCGGAAAGACTCTTGCCGCGCCACTGGAGGGGGTTCCGCGTGAAAATTTGTATGGCTTCGCATCCGAGGGCCTGCGCGCGGTCTATCGCGCGATGAAGCCCGCCTGAGACCGAAATGTGAGCGCCCAGAAGAGACATAAGAACGTCAGTGCATCCTCATGCGTCCCTCGTAAACCACGCCCTGGATACCGTCTACCGTCACCAGCATCCCGTCGCGAACCTTCTCCATAGCCCCCTCCACGCCTGTAATGCATGGAATGCCAAGCTGGAGCGCGGTCATGGCGGTATAATTCGACATGCCCGCCTCCTCCGTAATGAAGGCCGCCGCCTTTTTCATCGCGGGCAAATACGTGGAATCCGTTGAGATCGCAACGAGGACGTTGCCGTCTCTCATCTTCTCGATAGCCTCCGCGGCCGTCGCCGCCTTGCAGACAAAACCGGCCGCCTCTCGCTTCACGAGCGACGGGGCGTTAAAGAGACGCCGGCCGACCGTCTGAACGAGCAGCATGTTCGTGGTGCCGGAGACATAGACGGGGAATCCGGTGGTGATGACGACCGTATCCCCCTCGGAGACATAACCGTGCTTCAAGACGGCCGAAATCGCCGCGTCCACCGCGGTTTCGGCGTCGTCGTACTCATCCATCAAAAGCGGCTTCACACCCCACATGAGCGCAAGCGCCCGCCAGGTCGACCGAAGCGGCGTAGAGGCCGCGATAACGGCCTTTGGCCTGTACTTGCTGACCATGCTGGCCGTACTGCCGCTCCTCGTGAGCGATATTACGGCGGAGGCTTTCATCTCCTCGGCCACCCGCATCGCAGCGTGGCTGACCGAGTCCGCCGTATTCAGCGCCACGCCAAACTCGCGCTTGACCAAATATCTGTCGAGCAGTTCGCGTTCGGTACTCAGGACTATGTTCTCCATAGTTTTGACCGCCTCAACGGGATATTTGCCGCTTGCCGTCTCCCCGGAGAGCATCACTGCATCAGCGCCGTCCAGAACGGCGTTCGCCACATCGCTTGCCTCGGCTCTCGTCGGGCGCGGGTTTCTAATCATCGAGTCCAGCATCTGAGTCGCCACGATAACGGGCTTCCCGCTCTTGCGGCAAAGCTCTATTATCTTCTTTTGCACGATCGGGACAACCTCTGTCGGCATCTCTACCCCAAGATCGCCTCGCGCCACCATCACGGCGTCCACGACCTGTACAATGTCCTCCAGGTTCTGGACGGACTGAAGCGTCTCGATCTTAGCCATGATATTTATGCGCTTCTTCTTGCCGCCGTAAGCTTCGACCACGCTGCGAACCTGCATTATATCCTGCCTCGTCCGCACGAAGGAGACTGCGATATAGTCCATATCGTGATCCATGCCCCATTTTATATCGCTTATGTCCTTCTCGGTCAGCGTCGGCACGGAGAGCGCCGCGCCCGGGATATTCACTCCCTTGCGCTCGCCCAGGATTCCCCCGACAAGGACGCGGCACGATATTTCGTCAGTTTCGACATTCTCGATTTTTAGATGAATGGCGCCGTCGTCTATAAAAAGGTCCTGACCGGCCTCGACTTCCTCCGGCAGGGCCGCGTAGCTGATGCTGACGCCCTCCGCCGTTCCCTCCCGATCATCGGTAAACAGGGAGAACATCTTGTCCGACTTCAGTTCCACCGCTTCATGGCCGGCCAGAAGGCCAGTCCGTATCTCAGGGCCCTTCGTATCGAGGAGAGTGGCTATCGGGAAGTTGTTCTCCTGCTCTATCCGCCTCACCATCTCCAGCATACGCCCGTGTCCGGCGTGATCGCCGTGGCTGAAATTGAACCTGGCAACATTCATCCCTGCCCGCACCAGGTCCCTCAGTTTCTCCATATCCGCGCAAGCGGGGCCAAGCGTACATACTATCTTTACCTTTCTCATACTCATAACGCAAATAACCTCCTGAACTGATAAACCAACATTCCTAAAACGACAGCGATCCGCTGATAACCGAGGCGCGCCCTTCGGAAAGATCGCTTATCCTGACCGCTAAGTCTGGAACCATCGAAACCCGCATTGTCCTCATTTTAAGCAACCCTTGCTGATCGGGCGTCTGCAAATCCAGCAAAACCGGCATATTTCCAGGGAATTTTTCCAGTTCGGAGTAGAGCGAGCTGTAAAAATCGTCGGGCAGTCCCTCGGTCGCCACCCGAATCCGCACCGCGCCAGCTCCCTTCGCGCGCGCCTCCGCCAGAGGTTCCAGTTCGTCCAACACGATCGAAACCTCCCCCTCGCTGCGGACGGTACCCTTGATCACATACGGCGAACCCACGGCCAGAAGCGGCTTTACGTGCGGCCACTGACGCGGGAAACAGACGACCTCTACCTGGCTCTCAGAATCCTCGAAGGACAGTATGCCCATAGGGTCGCCCTTCTTCGTGTACTTTTCCTTGAAGTCGGAGAGCAGTCCCAGCGTCACCGTCGGGGAATCGGCCATCCTCCAATGCTCCAGATCGCTCAGCGAACATGTAGTGTATCTATATTCGTCGGCCAAAAACTCGTCATACGGATGCCCCGATATATATATCCCGACGGATTCTTTTTCCAGCTCAAGCAGTTTGCGCTGTTCGTAGTCCGGAACGTCCGGCATCGGCGGCGCTTCGTCCGCTTCGGCGTCGTCAAAGAGCGACTTTTGGTTAGCGAACGACTCCCTCCTGGCCGCTATCTCTATCATTACGGGCAGGGCCTCCATAAGTTTTCTCCTGTTCCCCTCGATCTTAGAGAAAGCGCCGGATCGCACGAGGTTTTCCATCACGCCCTTGTTTACGGTTCTCTGGTCGACCCTCGTCACGAAATCCCACAGCGACTTGAACGGTCCTCCGGAATCCCTGGCACGCAATATGCTCTCGACGGCCGCGGCGCCGGCCTTCGCCACCGCGGAGAGCCCGAACAGGATCACCCCGTCCGCGACGGTGAAGCTCGATCGCGATTTATTGATATCGGGCCGCGTCACCTCTATACCGAGGTTCCGGACCTCGCTGATGTACCCCCCCAGAACGTCCATCTTCGAGCCGACGAGCGCCGAGAGGTACGACGCCATAAACTCCGGCGCGTAGTGAGCCTTGAGGTATGCCGTCTGGTAGCTGATGAGGGCGTATGCCGCGCTGTGCGATTTGTTGAAGCCGTAACCGGCGAATTTCTCGATAATGTCGAATATTTCGGCGGCCTTCCCGCCGAGGACGCCTTTGCCCTCCGCGCCTGTCACAAACTTCGCGCGCTGCTCCGCCATGACCTCGGCTTTCTTCTTTCCCATCGCGCGCCGAAGCAGGTCCGCTTCCCCGAGCGAATAGCCCGCAAGCCGCGCGGCGCACTGCATTACCTGCTCCTGATACAGGATAACCCCGTATGTCTCGGACAGCGCGTCCGTGAGCAGCGGGTGCGGGTACTCCACCGGCTCATAACCGTGCTTGCGCTTCACGTACTGATCGGCCATACCGCTTTCGAGCGGGCCGGGGCGGTAAAGCGCCATCAGTGCCACCAAATCCTCGAAACGGTCCGGTTTGAGGCGTCTGATCAAGTCCTTCATGCCGGCGGATTCAAGCTGGAACACGCCCAGTGTGTCCGCCGCCCTCAGCATCTCGAATGTTTTCTGGTCATCCATCGGGATTGATTCAAGGTCGACGGGATCGTAACCGCTCGCCTTTATGTTTTCAAGCGCTTCCTCTATGATAGAGAGCGTTCGCAGGCCCAGAAAGTCCATCTTGACGAGGCCGAGTTTCTCGACCGGCTCCATGGAAAACTGAGTCACGATCTGGCTTTCGCCGATCCTCGTCACAGGCACCATCTCCATAGTCGGTTCCGGCGTTATCACAATCCCGGCCGCGTGCTGAGAGCAGTGCCTGGCGAGACCCTCTATCCGGCTCGCGATGTCTAAAAGCCTTCGTACCTGCGCGTCGGAGTCGTAAACGGCTTTCAGGTCGGCTGTTTTCTTGAGCGCGTCCGGTATATTCTTTATGCCGGACTTTATCGGCTCCGGTATGAGCTTGGCCACCCTGTCGACATCGGCGTAAGGCATACCGAGCGCGCGCCCGACGTCCTTCACGGCCTGTTTGCTCATCATGCGCCCGAACGTTATTATCTGCGCCACGTGATCCGCGCCGTATTTGGAGACTATATAAGAGATAACCTCGTCCCGGCCCTTATCCGAAATATCCGTGTCGATATCGGGCATACTTATGCGCTCGGGGTTGAGGAAGCGCTCGAAAAGCAGTTTGTGCTCTATGGGGTTGAGGTCGGTGATGCGGAGAGCCCACGCGACGAGCGAACCGGCGGCCGATCCCCTGCCGGGGCCGACCGGTATGTTCATCCTCTTGGCGCTCGCTATGATGTCGGACACTATGCAGAAGTAACCGGGAAAACCCATCTGCTCAATGACGCCAAGCTCGTACTCCAGCCTTCCGGCATATTCAGGGCCGGCATCTTCTCCCTTCAGACGCTCGCGAAGCCCTTCGCCGGCGATGCGCCGGAGGTGTGTCGAAAGGGTCTCGCCCTCGGGCAGGTCATAGTTCGGGAGGTGGTACTCGCCAAATTTCAGCCCGACGCTGCACCGATCCGCGATCAAAGCAGTGTTCCGAAGCGAGTCCGGCACCTCTGATCCGAATATGTCCCACATCTCCTCGCGGGTTCTGAAGTAAAAGTCGTCGCCGGTGAAGCGGTAGCGGTTATGGTCGCTCACGTTGCTGTTCGTCTGCACGCACAGAAGGACATCGTGCCACTCCGCGTCCTCCCTGCGCATGTAGTGCGCGTCGTTCGTCGCCACTATGCCGAACCCATGCTCCCTGCTCATTCCGATGAGCGTCTTGTTTACGAGCGCCTGTTCCGGTATCCTGTTGCTCTGAATTTCAAGGAAAAAATTCGAGGGCCCCATTATGTCGCGGTACAGCATCGCCCGCGAGAGCGCCCCCTTCTCGTCGCCGGAAATGACAAGCGACGGCACTTCCCCGCCAAGGCAGGCCGAAAGAGCGATAAGCCCCTTCGAGTAGCGGGAGAGAAGATCGTGATCTATTCTCGGCTTATAATAAAAGCCGTCAGTGCAGGCGATAGAGACGAGCTTCGTCAGGTTACGATAGCCCTCGTCGCTCTCCGCGAGAAGCACCAGATGATACTGCTCCTTTGCCTCCTTGCACCTGTGCCCGCTTGGCGCGACGTATACCTCGCAGCCAAGTATGGGCTTCACTCCCGCCTTTTTGCACTCGTTATAAAATTCCACGCACCCGTACATAACGCCGTGGTCTGTCAGCGCGACCGCGCCCATTCCCATATCCGCGGCGGCTTTGGCAAGATCCGAACACCTGTTCGCCCCATCCAGCAAGCTGTACTCGCTGTGTATATGCAGGTGAACAAAGGGGTTATTCATAATAATACCGTCTCCTTAATTATTTATCGTCCTTAAGGAAAGGCCGATTTATTGTTAGGGGCTTAAAGGGTGGAGATTTAAACCCTTGCGGCGTCCGGTTTCCCAAACGGCAAAATTCCGTTTAGCCGCATTAATCAGCTCTTTCTTAACTTAGGTCTGCGCCGGACATATCGTCGCCCAAATCCCCTATATCCGCTTCGCCTACGGGCTTCGCCATCAACAGATCGGCTCCGAGAAAGGAAGACAGTTCTTCCATCGACATCGCGCCCGGCGCTGTGCGAGATGCCGGCGGCGCGCTCCGCGCCGCCGTTTTTTCGTCCGCCTGAGACACTTCCAGAGGCGAGTCCGCGTTTTCTATCCCAAATGCCCGCGCAAGCGCGCTTTTGGCCCTTGCGGACTCCAGAACGGCCTTGGCGACAGAGCTTGCGGCGGAACAGTCGATCACCAGTTCTCCGCCTTCAGCCGATAGCTCCGCGTCAATGATGGCCGCGCAGAGCGACAGGTCGCTCTCCCAAAGCCGGGAGAATATTCCCTCCCATGCCGAAACCGTTTCGGCATCGGATCCGCCTGCTTCCAGCGCCGCGACGCGCTCATCTGACGCCGCTTTGCCGCCGGCAGGCTGTTTTTGAAACATTTTATGAGTATGCGCCGTTGTCTCGGCGGGTTCAAATCGGTTTGACGCGCCGCCGGTTGAATGTACCGGCGCCTCCGTACCAGCCGCGTCCTCGCTCATGGCCCCAATCAGTCCGAACACGAGAAGGCCGGAAAAGACATCCGCCCTCAGCCCCTGCCTTACCCTCGGGAAAAGCGAGGCGCACACCGACACGAGTCTGCCGAGCGTTCCGGAACTCCACCCCGGAACCTCGGAGACGAGATATTTTTTTTCTTCCTCGGAAAGCGTCAACCCGGAAAAAGAACCCTCCCCCCAGAGGCTGTAAACCCACATATCGCGAAAGAGGGGAAAAAGCGCGTCCAAAAAACGCTCCGGCGACACGCCGCGCTCGAGCAGACCCTTCAACGCGGCCGCGGCATCCGCCGGGGAAGTCCGCAGCAGCGACGCGAAACGCTCCAGCTCGACCCTGCCGCCGCCGCCCAGAAGATCGTTCACGGACGCGGCGGTGAGCTTCCCGCCGCCTAACGCCAGAGCCTGTTCCGTCAGTGAGAGCGCGTCGCGAAGCGCGCCGTCGGCGTTCCTCGCTATCTCCCACAGCGCGGCGGCGTCCGCCTCGAAGCCCTCCATAGCGGCCACATTCCGCAAATGCAGGGCGATGCCCTCCGCTGTGATCCTGTGAAACGGTATGTGCTGGCACCTGGACCTTATCGTAACCGGGACCTTATTCGGCTCCGTGGTCGCGAAGATGAAAAGAGCGAACGGCGGGGGTTCTTCGAGCGTCTTTAAAAGAGCGTTAAATGCCTCTGTTGTCAGCATGTGAACTTCGTCCAGTATATAGACCTTGCTGCCTCCCATAAAGGGCGCGAGCCCCACGTGAGACTTCAGCTCGCGTATCTGGTCGATCCCCCTGTTCGAAGCCCCGTCTATCTCCATTACGTCGAGATGTTCTCCCGCGGACACGCCCACGCAAGATTTGCATACGCAGCACGGTTCGCCGTCCTTTGGGGCTTCACAGTTGACCACCTTGGCCAATATCCTGGCCGCCGTCGTCTTTCCGCATCCCCTTGGGCCCGAGAAGAGATACGCCTGACCCAGCCTTCCCTCCGTAAACGACAAGCGCAGCAGATTCGTCGCGGCCTTCTGTTCCACTATGTCAGAAAAAATTTTGGGCCGATATTTACGATACAGGGAGACGCGCAATCATAATTCCTCCTCGCCGATCCGGGCAGGTCGAGGCAATTCTATCATAAAACAACCGGCAGGAGAGAAAAACGTGACCCCAGGGAAAAACCCCGGGACAGCGCCCACGGGTTTTCCCTGGGGTTCGGGCTTGTTATTTCACGGAGAGCGGGGTGAAGGCTCTCGGCTCGATGACACGGAACGCGAAAGACTCTGTCAGGAAGAACCCAAGGCTCTTGTCCTCCGCTCCGCTATAGCCCACGACAAAGTCTCCGCCAAGCGTGAGCTCGAAATCCCCGCCCCTTTTCGATACGAGGAGCGCTCCGCTGTACGACGGCGTGAATATGAACTCGTCCGCGTCGCTGTTTTTCTTCACTATATCGAGGAGGGATCGTCCGTCCGTGATACGGCCTAACGCGCCGCGAAGCGCGTCGCCTCCGACTAAGGCGTATGGCCCGCCTATGGACGCGGTCGTCTTGAGCCTGGTTATTTCGCGGTTTATGGCGTCAAGGAAGCCCTGATGATCGCCGGGCAGGGAAACGGCGGCGTTTTCGGCGACGTCCGCCAGCCCCTTTAAACCAGCTTCGCCGAAGCCGGAGAAGATCGCCTTGTCCTCGAAGGCGGCCGCCGCGATCGCGGCGCGCTCCACCGGGACGAGATCGGGATCCGTAGCGCCCCTGTCAATCAGGTGCAGATCGAACGCGTCGAGCTTGAAATTCACCCTCGTCTCGACGACAGGCGCGAAGCTCCGCACGCCGTATCCCACATCCCCATCCTTATCCAGCTTCTCGAACCTTCCGAGGGATACGCCGGAAAAGTCCCAGCCCTTCGGGCCTTTGACATCGACAAACCTCCTGGCGGACAGGCTCTTGCGCAATGTCGCCGCGGCCTGCGCGTCTATCGCCTCGAAAGCGGCGTCGCTTATTGGGGCATGTTCACGTGAAAACATCATAAATCCCTCCTCAGTGATATATTTTTATTTTTTGAGAGAACCTATGCCGAGTGAACCCGAACCGGCGGATTCAGCTTGGTCTGCCGCGCCCGCCCCACCGGTCGCGATCTCCTCGACCTCCGTGATCGGCGGCGACGTGAACAGATAGGTCTTCATCTGCGCGTCGAACTCCGGCGTACTGCGCCGCAGCCACTCGAACAGCATTACGGCGTGCTCTATCTCCTCGTTGCGGTTATGCAGCGTAAGAGCCCGCACGGATTCGTCCTTCGTCACGTCAGCCCTCTGGTTATAGAGATTGATCGCGTCCAGCTCCTCGACAAGGCTCTGGATGACCCTATCAAACTCCCTGGCGGCATCCGACAACTCTGAATACGGCTCGTAATAACTCATGCTATGTCCCTCCCGGCATTCATTTTTGATGCGTAATAACATTAAACCGATTGCTCGCTTACTATACACAATTTCCACAAAAAAATATACACTATTTGGATTTTAAATGAATTTCTACGGCACGTTCGCAATCACCTTCGGCACGAACGCTGCCAGAGAGAAAAACCGCTGCTGGCGGGCGGCGCGAAAGTCAGGTATAATGACCTTGTGGCTTTTTACCGGCATAGAGGAGGGGCGTTCGTGGGGATTTGGAAATTTTTCGACTTCAATAAGGTCAGGCGGATAGACGACGAGTGGGAACCCCCAAAATTCCGTTTCGACAATTTTAACGTCAAGATGATCGCGTTTCTGTTGTGCGCCGCAATCATAGCGTTCGCCGCGATTCATTCGTTCTACACCGTTCCGCTCGGCTCGCAGGCGCTTCTCTTCCGCTTCGGGCATTATCTTGGCAGCACGGAGCAGGGGCTGCACTTTAAAGCGCCGTGGACGGAAGTGGTGAAGTTCGACGTGCAGGAGATAAGGCGTTTCGAGTTCGGTGAGAAGACCGAATCCGCCGGCGTGAGATACACTCAGGACGCCGCCGAACAGAAGATGGTGACTTCGGACAGTAAAATACTGCTGATAAGCTGGGTCGCTCAGTGGCGGATCAACGATCCGTATCAATACTTCGTCACGAACAACATTACGAGCGAAGGGGATTTCAGGCTCATCTCCGGGCTTGCCGAAGCCGACTTCCGCAAGGAAGTCGCGAGCATGAAGTACGAGGATATACTGACCACCGGGAAAGTGGCTCTTTCGGCGAACGCGAAGGCCCGCATAACTAGCACCTTCAAGCAGCTCGGAGTCGGCATCGCGATAGTCGACGTACTGATAAGCGAGGTGAAGGTGCCTCCTTCGGTGCAGGCGTCGTACAACGACGTAGAAACGGCGAAGCAAGCCAAGACCTCTGCGATAAACGAGGCGGAGGCTTACGCCAACAAGACGATAGAGGACGCGAAGGGCCGGGCTCAGGTCGCCATGAACAACGCGGAGGCTTACAAGGTAAACAAGATCGCCGACGCCACGGCGGTCTCTACGCGCCTCACATCCCTCAACGAAATGTACGCCAGCAACCCCGAATTGGTTCGGACAAACCTCTGGTACGAAAATATACAGGACGTGCTGAGCAGGCTCAATATCATCTTCGTCGACGGTTCGAACAACAATAATATCTTCCTGGGCGACGTCCCCGTCGTCGTAGGGGAAAGGTGAGGTTGGACACGGACGATGAAGAAGACTCTTTTAATACCAGCAGCGATTATCCTGGCCGTCACGCTCGCCTCGTCGCTCTACATGCTCTATCCCTATGAAATCGCTCTTGTCACGCGATTTGGCGAGGCAAAGACAGTTCAGCGCGAGCCCGGCCTCCACGCGAGGGTTCCGTGGATAGACAAGGTGACGAAGTATTCATCCAGGCTGTACGAGTACTACAGCGATACGGCAAGCGTCATAACATCGAACAAACAGACGATAGAAGTGGACATACTCGCGACGTTCGTGATAACGGATCCCAAGAAATTTTACCAGACAAGCCGCACAATCGACCGCGCCCTCCGGCGGCTGGACGATGTCACGTATTCCGTCATGCTGCAGGTGGCCGGCAAGAATACCTTCGAGGACATAATAAGCAACAACCGGGAGCCTATCCTGCGCGACATTCTGAAATCCACCCGCGACCAGACCGCTGACTACGGTCTCGACGTAAAGACGGTGCAGTTTAAAAAGGTGCTGCTTCTGGCGGCGAACGAGGAGCAGGTTTACAAGTCCATGATTACAGAGCGCGAGCGCATCTCGATCCAAACGCGCGCGGAGGGCGAAGCCCAGAGCAATCAGATACGCTCCAAGGCTGATTGGGAGGCCTCTAAAATCGTGGCTGACGCCAACGTGAGGGCCGCTAAAATCAAATCGGAGGGCGACAAGGAAGCCGCGAATATTATCGACAAAGCCACGCAGACCAACATCGAGCTCTACAAGTACTTAAAGCGGCTCGAAATGTACCGGGCAAGCGTCAAACCGGGAACCAGCGTGATAGCGAACCCGTCGTCAGGCGTATTCAAAAACCTCCTGACACCGTGAGTGCGCACAGGCTGTTTTTTTAGCGCTTCACCCTTCAGACCTTTGATTTCAAATTGGTATCAATCGACCAGGAGCAGTATCTGCATATCTCCTTTGTTCGTCTTGATGTTGAAACCATCGGTTGACACCGCCTGCCCCAGCGGGTCGCTTATCAGGGAAGGCGTGGTGATATCGCAGAGCTTGCCGTCGCCGGACATCATCATGGCGGCCTTGCCGCCTATGATATTCGAGGTCTCGGCCATAGCGGAATAAGCTATCTCGTCGAGCTCGTCAATATCTTTCGCGATGAGCGATTTTATTATCGAGCGCGCGAATTTTTCAGAATACTGAAAGACCGTTTTACCAATCATATCGCCAACAAGACCTATTTTGTAGGATATGTCTCCCTTGAACTCCATTTTGGGAGGCATTGTCCTCACGATTTCTTCGGACGCCAGCCCCATCATCGTCATAATCACGTTAACGGCGCTTGCTGAAAAGCTCTCCAGACAGGTCAAAAGTGATTCGTTATCCTTGGCCGCGTTCTTTCCGACGATCTTCTGATCTGTTTCGGCGACGTGGTAATTGAGCCACGCGACGAGTGATCCGGAAAACGCCTTTACCGTCCTCATGTCGTAGTCGGTATCTGTCATTTTTTTCGCAAAATTTTCTACGGTGATTATGAACCTTTTATGCTGCAATTTATGGGCCTCGATATCTTTATAGCCGATGGACGCCTGATAACCCTCTTCGAATTTAAAGTGCTTCACGGTGTAGTCGTACAGAAAATTTACGGCACTGGCGCACTCTTTTTTATAATCCCTATTCTTGCTGTCATCTATCACCAGCAACAGATTGTCTACCATTTCAAAAAGCTGCTGATGCTGACTGTCGATCGTCTCGACTCCAAGGCGATACTCCTCTTTCCACATAACAAGCCCTCCCTTGGGAAAAAGCGTATGAAGTTTTTATACATCAATCGGCAAAAATAATCAACAAGATTCAGAACTGGTTTTAATGCTCATGGCCGGGGCCCCTTCGCGATTTTGCGCCGTTTCCTCGCGGGCCAATATAAATCGCCGCGGCGAGGAGCGCAAGAACCATCGTGTTCAAGCCGGAGGAGCAACCGCCGCTCCGGGATGAAGTTGGGACATACGGTTCATCCGTGTTTTTTTCTGCCCAGAAATAGGCTGAGGCTTTGCCATCAATATGCCCGTCGCTCGCTATCAACATATCGTTAGCGAAGGCGGGCTCGTCAAGCCCATCCACAAGAAAGAGATCCAGGCCCAGCATCGCTCCGTCACCATGTATCGACAGCGTGGCTATCCCCTTCTCCAGAGCTTTTTTAAGAGTCGTTACGCCATCCGGGCCGATCAAAGTCACAGGCTCGCGGGCAATCCCTGGGGAAACGAGGGTTATGGACAGATTCCTTTTGACGTTCTCTATATCTCCGTTGAACGCGGCGAACGTGTTTGCGTCGAGCTCCAAAGACAACCTCGCCTTTGCTCCGCTGCCCGCCGACCGAAGGGAGACCTCAGCGGCCAAACCCTGAAGACCCAGGGACGCGTGACCTTCGATGGAGGGAGCGTCAGACGCGGCAAGGTGTTTCACCGTTACGTCGGCATCCGGGTCGATGAAGCCAGATTCCACGAAATTGTTCAATATCGCGCCAAGCGCCGCATTCTCGACGCGCGACAGCTCGGAGTAAATCGTTGCGTCGTTTACGGGGGCGTCGAGGTTCGAGGGAAGAACGAAAAGAGCCCCCGATTTTTCAGTGATGTGCTCTATCAAAGCAGAGCGAATCCTGAGCGCTTTCACAACTACGTCGTCGGTGTTGGCGATCGTGTAATCGGTCACGAATTTCGCGGCGGCATCAGCGCCCTCCTCGCTGTACAGCCGAAGCATCTCACTCTCTATGGCGGGTTGTTCGTTAAAAAACTTTTCCTCGTACGCTCTCCAGTAATCCTGAACGGGCTTGCCGTACATCTTCCTGTTGCCTCGGCACATCTTGGCCAAGTCGATGAAGATCATAGAAACGCTGTCCGCCCTGTACCCAGGCTCGAAGATGTCAGTCTTGTAGAATGGATGGGTGTCTGTAATGCTGCCGTAAAACGGCAGTTTGACGGAGTGCTCGGACTGGGCCATGCCCATCCAGAAGCGGCCGCCTATGCCGTGTGGATACCCGTCGACCATCTCATAAATATGCGTTTCCTCCTGAGTGTAGTGCCCAATGGGACGCGGCGAGGAGGGTTCAATCTCTCCATACGCGCCAAACCCCTGCGGGGACTCGCTCAGGTCGTAAGGCGTGCCGTTATAGCGATCTCGCTGCATATCCATAATGTCGAGCGCGCTTATTTTTTTCTCCGGCTTTACGAACAGTTGGTACGTGCCGCCGCTTGAAGTTATGGGCGTAATCCCGCTGTTCGGGGCAAAGAGTGTGTAGCCCCTCCATCTGCGGTAAGTGTCTGTCACGGTGTTCAGCGTAGAGGCGAATGTCAGCGCGATGTTGATGCTGCCGTCCCTGTTATACTTTGCGAAATTGACATTGCCCGGATTGCTCCCCTCGGCGTAAGCCTGGAAGTCGGGAGTCCCCCGGTAATTAGCGTCGAGGAGATCTATGCGTTCTGTAACCATGTCGTTAGCCACTATAGCGAACGAATCATCCGGAACTCGGCTCGCTACCCAGCGATACCTGCTTATGGATTCAATCAGCCACGCCTCGTTTTCGTCGGCGATCATAAAGATATCGCCGGTGTTGCCGCTCGTCTCCAGAATATTCTTGATGAGAGCCAGCGCTTCCTCTATATTCTTGCACTCACTCAGGATGATGGTCGGAATGACCTGCTCCTGCCACGTCGGAACTCCGGGTTTCGCGGGGTCCTGAGCACTATTTATGGCGTTGAACTCCGTGGTGTTTGTGGCTGAACACGCGAGACCATACTCGTTCACCCCATGTCCGTCGTAGATGTCGAGCGGGGCATCAGGGTCATCGGGGTCCCATCCTCCCCAGTACGAGGTCTCGGGAGTTCCGCTGAATTTGTAGCTGTCGTGCGTGAACGTGTAGGTAAAACCGTTGGAGTCAGTCAGTACATCGTTTTTTTTGTAAAAACCTGCCGGGTAAACGACAAATCGCTTTGCCGCGACCGGATTGTAGTCCTCCGTTCGGGCAATCATAACATGCCCCGTCGCCGAAGCATCCTTGCCGACAACAATCGACGTACACGCCCAGGACGTGACCGGGGAAAGCAGAAAGAATAAAAGAGCTGCCGACGCGCAAAGCCTTCTGCTGCGACCGGATGCGAAATTAACCTT
>JAISYM010000144.1 GCA_031269875.1 Synergistaceae bacterium | reverse complement strand
GCTCCCTTTGGGAAGCTGGCCGGCGAATTTTCGAACATTGAGGCATACGGAGAGAACGGGAAGACCGCGGACCCCTCCGAGATCCTTTACTATGCCGTTTACCTTAACCCGAGCGGGATCGTTCTCCTTCCCGCCGACGACGAGATGGAACCCATAACCGCCTACGCCCCCGACGCCGACCGGTATGGCCCGGAACCCGCCAACCCGCTCTACGATATAATTGGAGCCAGCATCGCGAAGGCCGTGAAAATGCATAACAGCGGCGCCAGACGCGCATCCGGCGGAGACGACGCGCGCGAAAAGTGGGAAGCGCTTCAGGACTTGGCTCGCCCGGACGGAAAACGCGGGGCTGCCGCATACGCTCCGACGGAAAGAGTCGTCAGGATTACGGATATGTCATATTTGACCGGGAACAGCGCGCTGCCAAAGTGGAACCAGGAAGGGCCGATACCGGGCGCGACAGACGGATTTACCTTTAACACGTTCACGCCGAAGAACTACCTAGCCGGCTGCGGCGCCGTCATGATAGCGCAGATGATGAGATCATTTAAGTGGCCGGAAAACCGCATCGATGTGTTGACCGGGGGCAGGGAATATGACTACTGGGTCGATGATGAAACTAATCCGCGGAAGAGACGGCTGCTCGGCGGGGACGGCGCTGGCGGGCCTTACGTTTGGGCTCCAACGCCAACCGGCGAAACGATAAGCAGGCTGATGGCGGACTGCGCGATAGCGATCGGCTCAATATTCGGCTATGACGAGACCGGGTCGCACGAAGAAAATATCGCGAAGGAACTCACGAGGTCATTCGGGTACAGGGACGCCGTTCTCGCGACCTCCGGCGTCTCCTCCGGGTTCGGGCAGATGAACAGGGATGCCCTGATGAGGGCCATGAACTCGAATATCGACGCCGGGAAACCGGTCGGTCTCTGCATCTTCAGCACCACGGACAATGGAGGGCACGCCGTCGTCGTTGACGCCTACGGCTACTCATATGGATCGATCTACCACAACGTCAACATGGGCTATGGCGCCACAACCGACACTTGGTTCGGCTTGCCGGGGATTTACGACTACGACATCGTCGACTACGTAATATACAACATCTACGACGACAGGGGGACGCCGCCTCTCGGAAGCGAGATCATTAGCGGCAGGGTTTTAATGAGCGCGCTTACGGCAACCGGCGCTCCGGCGGCTGGCGCTGTTGTGACGATAACCGGGCCTGGCGTCAGAAAGAGCAGTGACCCGCTCCGCGGCGCCGGAAGATTCTTCTTCGACGGGCTTCAAGCGGACACGGAATATACCCTGACCGCGCAGCTTTCGGGACACCAGTTTCCGACGGTGACGGTCAGGACAGGCCGGAGCTTCTCGCCGACGAAGGAGAACGGCTACACGCAAGGCATTGGCAACCGTTGGGATGAGGTCATCCAGGAGGCCGGCACGAGTGACGCCACCACGACCTCCGGCGGTTGCGGGGCCGCCTCCTACCCTCTCCTGTTCGCCTTGTTCGGGGCCGGCGTTATCCTCCTCAGAAGAAAGAAATAATTAAGAATATAAACGCTATACCGGAGGCCGGCCATAGGCCGCGCCTCCTTTGGTTGGGGCAGGTAATATCAATTATATGAATAGAAGAATGATAATCGTTGTGCTCTTTGTGTCCTGCTTTTTTCCGCAGCCGGACTTTGCCGCGCCGAGTCTGGGATGCGACGTTTCGGCCATCCCCATAGCCATTCTGCTGGTAGGGGTCTGCTTCGCGCTTCAGTTGCTGGAAAAAATGAAATAACAGGCTTATGTTAATTCGGGGTCAATAGGCTGTTTTTGTCAAAGCCTAAGGGTTATCCGAACTGGTTTTAACGCTTCTCCATTCATGCATTTGATTTCAAATTGGCATAAACCCCGCCTGACGCCGTTTCGAGGAAGCGCGCCGCGAGGATAGATATCGCCATTTTCGGAGCCAGGGCAATCTCCGACGGTGAAAGCGCTATCACCGGTACAGTGCATGGAATCGCGTCCTCTCTCTCATCTGCCCGGATTATTATCTGAGCGCCTGCCGACGCCAGCTCCAAAGCGCACTCCGAGGCGGGCCGGCAGGAGTAGGAGACGCGCGCGCCGGTCAACTCGAGCCAACCGGAGAAGCCGGGCATTATGCTCTTTAATCGGGCGTCCCGGATTGCCGGGTCTACCGCGATACCAACGCGCAGGTTCGACATATCCAGGCTTACTCTCGTGCGGGTAGTACCGGCGGCGAGCCCGTCCAAAATGACGCCGAACAGATTTACCGCTCCCTCTCCGGGCGGCTCGGACCAGTCCATAATCATGCTGCGCGTGTGGGAGTCATCCCGAGCCGCGCTTATCCAGCGCATGATGGCCCTTGTATAGGGATCGTCCCCGCCGCGGCCCGGCAAACAGCCGGCAAACAGTACGCCGCATACGGCGGGATTCGCCGCAAGCCCCATGATGATATCGGCGTCATCACCGCTTCTTGCAATGGCGAGACATGCCTCGTCAAGCACCGATACGCTGTCTATCCAGTACGGTTTGTGATATCCGGCGCGCAGATCGCGCAGCACGGCGCACAGGCTGGGCTGAATCGGGAAGACCCAAAGATCGTTGCGTATTCCAGGCGGTCTCCCTTCCCTTCTGAAACCCATAAATTTATTTGATGAGACAGAATTTGGCAAATTCCCCTGTTCAACCTCGATTCACGATAATTCATCCCCTTAAATTTTATCATACGGGAGCGGCGTTTATACCGTTGCGTTTCGCCTAAACGAGTGATACTATAAAAAATCATGGAGCTTAGAGTGCGCTCTTAGCATCTGTGAACATACAAAATCAGGCCCTTGTCCTTGAGGCGAACCGCTTGAGGATTGAGGCGACATGATACGGCAGTCTCTTGTCGCATGTATTGTCGCGCTCATTCAGGGGCGCGATTTTTTGTATTCGGGGGGGTTGACTTGACGGAGGAGCGGATTGCCTTTATAGGAGCGATCCTGGAGGATCCGGAAGGCGCGCAGCGGGAGTTTAACTCCGTAGTCTCGTCCTTCAGGCAGATAATCAGAAACCGATCCGGAACGCCATTCCCGGAGGGTGTCGCTGTCATATCGCTCACCGTTATGGGCGATATCGACAGGATAAACGCCTTGACTGGGAGGTTGGGGCAGATTCCAAACGTACAGGTGAGAAGCGCCATATCAAAGAGGTCAATTAATCGGGAGGTGTAATTTCAATGGAAATGACTATCAACGCGGCCGCGGTAGAGCAAATGCTGGCGGACTCCAAAGGCGCCGGCGCGTCGGAGCTCGACGCCATACTCGACCGCGCGGAAGAGCTTCGCGGGCTCTCCCCTCTGGACGTTGCCGCGCTGCTCACAACGGACTCGGCGGAACACATCTCGCGCATGTTCCGCATCGCGGGCGAACTCAAGGAGAAGATATACGGGGAGCGGGTCGTGATGTTCGCACCGCTCTATATCAGCGACTACTGCGTTAACAAATGCGTCTACTGCGGCTACAAGTGCGACAACGAGTTTACGAGAAGACGCCTTACGATGGATGAAATAAGAAGCGAGGCCGAGATACTGGAGCGCATGGGACACAAGCGCCTGGCCCTCGAAGCCGGGGAAGACCCGGTAAACTGCCCTATTGATTATATTCTGGATGCCATACGCACGATCTACGACATGAAGGCCGGCACGGGTGAAATTCGCAGGGTAAACGTGAACATAGCCGCGACGACAGAGGAGAACTACAAAAAACTCCGCGATATCGGCATAGGCACGTACATCCTCTTTCAGGAGACGTATCACGAGCCGACGTACACCGCTCTGCACGAGTCCGGGCCGAAGAAGGACTTCGGCTATCATCTGACGGCGTTCGACCGCGCCATGCGCTCCGGCATCGACGACGTGGGGGGCGGAGTGCTCTTTGGTCTGCACGACTGGCGGTTCGAGGTACTTGGCCTGATGCTGCATAACCGCCACCTCGACGAGACGTACGGCGCCGGATTCCATACCATCTCCGTGCCTCGCCTCTGCCACGCTCAGGGAATGGATATGTCGCGGTACGATATTCTATCCGACTACGATTTCAAGCGCGTCGTCTCGACCATAAGGATAGCCGTCCCATACACCGGAATGATAATATCGACCAGGGAGTCGCCGGAGATGCGCAAGGAACTGATACGCCTGGGCATCTCGCAGATAAGCGGCGGGTCGAGCGTAGAGGTTGGCGGCTACGCGATCAGGGAGAGCGGAGGGGAACAGTTCGTTCTGGCCGACAGCCGGCCGGCGATAGATATCCTCCGCTGGCTCATGGACGAACAGCTTGTCCCGAGCTTCTGCACCGCTTGCTACCGTAAGGGGCGCACCGGAGACAGGTTCATGTCCCTGGCGAAGTCCGGCAACATCAAAAACGTCTGCCTGCCAAACGCCCTAATGACGCTCTGCGAGTACATGATGGACTACGGCGACGCGAAATTCCGCGAACAGGCGTCGGCAATCATAGACAAAAATATCCCGAAGATAGCGAGCGACAAGATGCGGGCGCTCACAAAGGAGAACATCGACAGGATAAAAAACGGCGCTCACGATCTATTCGTGTGACGGCGGCAGTCTTATATGCTACACTTGAGTCAGGTTGCGGCCACAGTCTAAACAAAACTATCATAGCGGAGGGATCAGGTTGAGTCAGATCGAGTTCGAAAGCGTGAAGCTCATCGCAAAGGCCAACGTCTATCATGGGGGCAAGGTAATCAGCTACGCGTTTTACCTCCCGGACGGCAGCAGGAAAACCGCCGGGATCATCTTCCCGGGAGAGTATGAGTTTGGAACAGGCGACCGCGAGATCATGGAGGTGACGGGCGGCGCTCTCACCGTTCTTCTGCCCGGCAAAGGCGAGTGGGAGACGTTCGCGCCGGGGACATCGTTCGGAATTCCGGCAAACAGCGCCTTCAAGTGCAAAAGCGACGAGGTTTCAGAATACGTCTGTTCGTACATTAAATAGTATGTTCTCGCATACGTTCAGCGTCCCGTACTATGGGCTGGACATGAAAAACAGCTTCAAGAGCGGTACCCTTCTGGAGTTTTTTCAGGAGGCGGCGTCACAGCACGCGCAAAGCGTGGGTATCGGGGTTGCGGACATGCAAAGGCGAGGCGCTACGTGGGTGCTTCGCCGTTACAGGGTGAATATCCGCCGGCGGGCGGGCCTCGGAAATATCACTGTTCGGACGTGGTACGAACCAAAGAGAAACCTCATGTCGGTTCGTCTGTTCGACGCGCTTGACGAGAGCGGCGCGGTTATCGCGAACGCCTGGTCGGGGTGGATAGTGGTCGACCTCAAGCGAGGAAAGCCGATTCGCCTCGACCGGATCTTGCCCGCCGAGTATTATGACAGCGCCGGAAACGTCGAACAGGACGAGATCGATCAAATCGAACGGCAGGACGCCAAAGAAAATAGTTCGCCGCGTTATTCGCGGGACTTTCGCGTCCGGCTGCGCGAACTGGACCTGAACGGACACACGAACCACACCGTCTACTTCGACTGGGCCGCCGAAACGGTCCCGGACGAGATATCGCTTAACTTCGCGCCTACACAGCTCGACGCGGAATTTCTCGCCTCCGTGCCTCGCGCGGATGTGACAGTGAGCGGTCATAAAATTTCCGATTCGCCCATACGTTTCGCACACTCCGTCACACTGAACGGCTCCGGACTCGAAGCGGCGCGGCTCGTTACCAAATGGGGCTGATACTGTTTCGCGATGGGTAGGCTGTTTTAAATGCGGCTAAGTCATTTCCAATTTCAACCATTTAATTAGCGGTTCCAAGAATGGATACTTGCAACTTTATGTCACCTTCACCCAATTCGTTTAAATACTCTTGCTTTAGCTAAAAACTTCGTATACATTATACACGTTCCCAACACTGATAACTTCCTAAACGATTCGTTAGAAAGGAGTGTCGCCTATGCCGGAAACACCGGACAAAAAGCAATATCACGTAAAGAGAATTTACATCAATGGAATCCCAAAGAGGATCGTAGCGAACAACGAGAATACGCTGCTCGAGGTCATCCGCGAACAGCAGCATATGACTGGGACAAAGCGCGGCTGCAACTGCGGCCAGTGCGGAGTCTGCAACGTCATCCTGAACGGGAAGGTCGTCCGAGCCTGCATCACGCGCTGGAAAAACGTCCCGGAGGAATCCAATCTGCTCACCATCGAGGGAGTGGGAACAGTAACGGCCCCGCACGCCATTCAGCTTGCCTTCATAGTGAACGGCGCCATTCAGTGCGGCTTCTGCACGCCGGGCTTCATAATGGTCGCCAAACAACTGCTGGAGGAAAACCCGACTCCAACCCGCGAGGAGGTTCGCGAGGCGTTTCAGAAGAATTTTATGACGTGCCGCTGTACCGGCTACATCCAGATAACGGACGCCGTCATGGAGGCGGCGGACGTGCTTTCCGGCAAAAAGAGCCTTCAGGACCTGGCGCGCCGCTTGGAGCCTGGCAAACAGGTCTGGAATACGAGCTACCCGCGCCCGAGCGCGATATATAAGGCCACCGGCACGTTCGACTACGGCGACGATGAGTACCTCAAAATGCCCGAGGGCGCGCTGTTCGCCGTCCCCGTCGTCACGAAATACCGCCACGCGATCGTCAAGAAAATCGACCTCTCTCAAGCTGAGAAAATGCCCGGAGTCCGCGCGATAGTCACGGCAAAGACGCTGACGGACAACAAGGGCACAAATAGAATCCGCGGGCAGGTCGGCAGCCCGACGGCCACGACAGACGGCTGGGAGCGCCGTATGATCGTCCCCGAGGGCGATAAGATACGTCAGTGGGGCGAGTGCGTCGCCGTAGTTGTGGCTGAGAACGAAAAACTCGCCAGGGAAGCCGCCGCCGCGGTGAAGGTGGACGTAGAGCCGCTCAAGGAGATGATCGACATACATCAGGCGATGGCCTCAGACGCTATCCCTGTGTACGACGAGATCGAGGGGATCGACGGCATTCGTAACGCCTTTAACAGACGGCCCTTCCAGAAGGGTGACGACCCGAAAGACCTCATCGACAACGCGCCGTACAAGGTTGACGACGAGTTTTACAGCTCACGCCAACCGCATCTCACGCTCGAAACGGACTGCGGCTACGGCTACTACGACGAGGAAGGAAAGCTCTGCCTGCAGACTAAGAGCATCTGCGTTTACAGGCACCAGCTCATGATAGCCCGCGGCATTGGGATACCGCCGTCGGGGATTCGCGTAATACAGAACAATATGGGCGCTACTTTTGGCTACAAAGTCGGCCCGACAAACGAGTATCTTCTGGCCGCCTGCCTGATTGCGATAAAGGATCGCCCCGTCTATATGCGGCTCGACATGAAGGAGCACATAACCCGCACACCGAAGCGCTCTCCGTTCCTCATGAAAATTCGCGTTGGCGCGGACAAGGACGGAAAGATCGTGGGGGGCGAGCATAGGTGGTTCGTCGATCACGGCCCGTACTCCGAATCCAGCCAGGACCTTATGAACAAGGGCATACAGTTCTTCCTGGCGCCATACGACGTGGACAACCTGAAGGGCGTGGGTTACACAGTATTCACGAATCACCGCTGGTCTGCGGCGTTCCGCGCTTATGGCGGGCCTCAGACGTACTGGGGCGGGGAGACCGCGATAGACATGCTCGCCTACGAGGTCGGCATGGATCCGTTCGAGTTCCGCGTGAAGAACATAATGAAGGACGGCGGTCTGTCTCCGAGCAGCCAGCATTTCGAGGTCTACCCGTTCCCGCAGATGATAGAAAAGGCCCGTCCGATCTACGAGGAGTTCAAGACTGACGCCGCCAAGAAGAACAGCTCCGGCGACGGGAAGATAAAGTACGGCGTGGGCGTCTCGTTCGGCATTTACAACTCGAACGACGACGGCGCGGACGAGGCCGGCAACGCAGTCGAACTCACCAAGGACGGGGTGACTATCTACAATACTTGGGAGGATCACGGACAGGGCGCGGACATGGGCACCGTCGGCACGGCGCACGAGGCGCTGAAACCGCTCAAGATCGACCCGAGAAGGATAAAGCACGTGTCGAGTGACACGTCGAAGGCGCCGAACAGCGGAGCGGCCGCCGCCAGCCGCTGCCAGAACATGGTAGGCAACGCGATAATCATGAGCTGCAACATGCTGCTGGACGCCATGAGGAAGCCAGACGGCACTTACCGCACGTACGACGAAATGGTGCAGGAGGGCATTCCCCTTTACTATGAGGCAACGTACAAGACCCAGGTCAGGGACAACGACGGAAACGTCGTGGAGTGTTCCGGCAACGACCCGGAGAGCGGCAAGGGATATCCGTTTATGGCGCACATGTTCGCGATCAATATCGCGCAGGTCTCAGTGAACATTGAGACAGGAAAGGCGCGCGCCGAGCGCTTCGCCCTCGTTGGCGACGTAGGCGTCATCTGCAACTTCTTGGTCGTCGACGGACAGCAGTACGGCGGCATTGCGCAGGGTATAGGGCTTGCGCTGACAGAGGACTTCCTGGACGAGAACAAGTATAATAACCTCGCTACCTGCGGGTTCCCTTACCCGAAGGACGTCCCGGACGATCTGCGTCTCGTCCACGTTGAGACGCCGCGCCCCTTCGGCCCCTTCGGCGCCGCCGGAACGGGAGAGATGCCTCTGGCCGCGCCGCACGCCGCAATCTGCAACGCGATATTCGCGGCCTGTGGCGCGAGGATCAAGGCGCTGCCCGCTACCCCTGACAAGATAAAGGCGGCCTTGGCTAAATAAAACAAAACAAGGTAAACACCGGAACTCAAGAATGCGCGGGGGATATCTTTATCTCACCCCCGCGTTTTTGCTTTATGACTATACAATTGTTTCAGGAAAGAGATGACGGACCGACGAACGAACGCAGCGAATTGGCGTCCGACATGGATGTCGGGCGAGCGAATCAGCTCAGGACAGAGGTGTATGAGCG
>JAISYM010000134.1 GCA_031269875.1 Synergistaceae bacterium | reverse complement strand
CTTCAATAATTCGTTTGCGCAAGTCGCTTGATAATGGCTTTGGCATTCTGTAAGTCCCCCATTCCTTTTCTTGCTTACAGAATAATACATAGTATATATTATGTCAAATTGCTATAATTGCCTCTACTCTGAGTATGCAGGAGAGGGGCATTTTTATAATGGGTCAGATCTCCGTGGAACGCGCAAGGCTCCGCTGGTCACGGCATACAGTATTTTACTACAGGCAATGAATTTAGCGATCATTCAGAGGAACTACGACTGGAGTTTGCGGGACAAGGACATGCCGCTCGCCCTGACCGACAAGGGCAAGCTGTCCAAGGACGGCTGCCTTGAGATAACGGACGCAATCCCGGACGAGATAACGCCGGAGAGGGATGTTGCCCGCGCGAAACAGGCGAAATGCCGCGAACTATCTTGGCTCAGGTACAAGGCGATCAACGCGGGCATGACGCTTAACGGCATGGCGCTTGTCACTGACAGCGAGTCGAGAGGGTTTATCACCGGCACGGCGGTTCAGGCGCAGCTTGATTCAGAATACACCTGAATGTGACTTTGCACGCCCTTGCGCTGTTATAGCAATTCCACTTGAAGTTAGCGACGTTTGTATAAGGAAAATCAGTGACAGCCACATATAGAATATATGATCACTGCTAATTGCAGGTGGGATTGCTATAAACTCGGGTTATAACATCTTGTGATACGGTGAAAGTTGCTGTGGGATAGGTCTGGAACTGGGTTTATGATACTTTGTGATACCTTCTGAATATATTGACTTGGTGGGCCCACCAGGAATTGAACCTGGAACCTTCCGGTTATGAGCCGG
Source organism: Synergistaceae bacterium (assembly GCA_031269875.1). GTDB lineage: Bacteria > Synergistota > Synergistia > Synergistales > Synergistaceae > JAIRNC01. Next base: position 10,478 of record JAISYM010000134.1, on the reverse strand, counting down.
TGGCTCTGACCAATTGAGCTATGGGCCCACGAGCAGAGATTATACTACAGACTTACCAGTTTATGCAACCTATCGGACACGCATCTATCGCCTCTCGTACAAGATTTTCCTCGGAATCGGCGAGTTCGGCGTTGGAAATCACAGCTCTGCCTGCATCTTCGTCCAGGAAAAATACGTCCGGGCAAACCTGACTGCAGACACCGCATCCTATACAGGTTTCAACGTTTAAATTTAACCGCATAGCACGTCACCCCCCCTTCCAAGGTTGAGATTCTAGACCAATTTTCCCGTGCCGTCAAATACAGGTGACAGCGCCAGTGAAAATTTATCCCACAGATCCTTATGCTCCGACAGCGCTTTGGCGGAGAGCTTCTTTATTGTTTCCGCGTCGCGGGTGACTTGCGCCGCTAAGTCATCGGTATTGCTGAATTGAATTTCGTCCCGGATATGGTCGAGCATGAATACGGCGATTTCACTGCCGTACAGATCACCTTCGTAGCCGAGCAGGTTTACCTCAAAACGCGGCGAATCAATATCATTGAAGGTGGGGTTCAGCCCTACGTTGGCCGCGCCGGTGAGCCAAACGCCGCCAACAGACGCTAACGTAGCGTATACGCCGTGCCGTATCCCGATCTTATGCGGGTGAATCTCGATGTTTGCTGTTGGGAAACCAAGCGACGTTCCCCTGTTAAAACCGTGGACGACGCGGTTCTTCGAAAAAAACGGGTACCCCAAAAGCTCCCATGCCCGCCTCATCTCACCGGATATCACAGCTTCGCGCACCAAGGTGCTGCAAATCGGCCTCCCGTCAGCCGCAAGGCGCATTGGAACCACGTCAGCCGACCAACCTCTCCTGGCGCAGGATTCAGTAAGGCTTTTCGGGTTGCCGGATCGATCTTTGCCAAAGCGAAAATCCTCTCCCACGACGAGCCCGCTCGCGCCGAACCCGTTTCCGATGTAGTCGAGAAATTCCTCCGGCGCCATTTCCGCGATCTCTCGCGTAAAATTAATCCTGCGAACATTTGGGATTTCGAAGAATCTCTCCAACAAGCGCTGTTCTCGCAGCACGAAGATGGATTTGAAACCGCTTCCCATTTCAGAATCGTTTCCCTCGCCGGAAGCGCGTTTGCCGAAGTATCTGTCCGGGTGATTCGAAAATGTAATTACACCCCAACTTGAACCGACCTCATTAGCTTTCTCGATCGCTCGATCGAGCAGCGCCTGATGTCCCAAATGAAAGCCGTCGAAAGCCCCAATAGCCGCTATCACCTGTTTACCTCCGAATCAGTCCTGTCGAATATATTTATCTCAGGGGCAGCCCAAAACTCGCCGTCAAGCCTCTTTAGTCTGGCTATCGAAAACGTCCCGCCAGACGCGAACGCTATAACGCCCTCCGGCGCGAATCTCCCGAAGCTCTTTCGTACGGCGTGACCAAATGGCGCGGCAAGCCCGTTTTCCAATCTACGCATGTCCTCATCAGGAAAAGCGTATGTCGGCAGGAAATCAGACAGCACTGAAAGCGGCGTCATCGCCCTTCGCAGTTCACCCGATTCCAACTCTCCCGCTTCGCTGAATTTTGCCGCGTTTGAAATTGAGAAACAGCCGACGCTCTCACGCGTGAGAGACGAAAGATGAGCGCCGCAGCCAAGCGACCTGCCGATATCCCTGGCTATGGCTCTAACGTATGTACCCTTGCCGCATCGAATGGTAAGCGCAAACTCGCCGCTTTCCGAAACAGCCCCGTGACGAACCAGGCTCTCCACAAAGACCGGCCTTGCCTGAAGTTCCGGGTCTCCTCCGCTCCTTGTGATCTCGTGCGCCCTTCGTCCGCCTACGTGGACAGCGGAAACCTTCGGCGGCTGCTGGTTTCTCCAGCCGGCAAACGAACAGAGCGCACGGTCGATATCGGCCTCACTCACAGAACGCCAATCGGCCGAGAAAACTTCTTCTCCCGCAAAGTCGCAGGTCGAGGTCTCCTTGCCGAGACAGACGATCGCGCGATATACCTTTGGCATACTCATCACGATGCCGCTCAGCCTCGTAGCGGAGGAAACGAGCATGACCAACAAGCCTGACGCCGAAGAATCGAGCGTTCCGCCGTGTCCTACCTTTGTGCCCGGCCACTCCCTGCCCAGCACCCGGCGCACCTCCTCGACGCATTTAGTGCTCCGCATTCCGATCGGTTTATTTAGAGCCATGAACGCAGGTCGATGCATGCCTCTCCATTTCCGCCATCAATAGTGACAGCGCGATTTCAATGCGTTCATGTATCGTACAGCCGGACGCCAAGGCGTGCCCGCCGCCTCCGAAAACAGCGGCGACCTTCTGCGCGTTCATAGGGAAACGCGACCGGAGATTCACACGAACCCCATCTTCCGTATCGCTGCAGAGGGCGGCGAGTTTAACGCCCTTTATCCTTAGGAGAAAATTCACCAGATTCTCAGAATCGTGCTTCGCCGCGCCGGTCTCGTAAAAATCGGCGCGGTCGAGCCAGAAAACGGCGCAAAGCCCGTCCGAAAACACCCTGGTCTTATCGAAAGCCCTCCCCCACAGTTTTATGGCGTTCACAGAAAGGTTAGTCTCTAATTCCTCGCTGACCATGCCGGGAGAGGCGCCCGCTTCCATGAGGATAACAGCGCACTCGTGGCTCCGAGAGGAAGATGAGGGAAAGCGGAAGTTCCCGTTATCGGTGACTATCGCGACGTAGAGGGCGTTTGCCTCCTCCGGCGATATACCCCACTCCGAGTACGCCATCAGCTCCGTCACCATTTCCCCGGTGGCCGAGGCGGTCGGTTCTATCCAATTTATATGCCCGTACCTCGTGTTGTCCGCGTGGTGATCGATATTGATTACGGTACAGCGCTCCCGCGCCGCCTCTATCCCCTTCACGGCGCGTTCCAGATTGCTCGTGTCCACCGAGATCAGAACACAGCCGCCACCGCCAAAGCCGGCAGGTACTCTGTCCAGCGCCTCGTGCCGTATGCCGCCAAGCATGAAGTCATATTTATCGGGGAATTGTTCGGGGCATCCTAGAGTGACGTCCTTGCCTATCCTGAAGCCTAAGGACGCCAGAGCGACGGCGCACCCGGCCGTATCCCCGTCCGGTTTTTCGTGCATCAGGACAAGCCACTTGCCGCTGGCGGACAGGACGCGAATAATCTCATCGACGGCGTCGTTTGCCATGAGTTTTTTCCGCATAGGCTTTGCGCCTCAGTCGCCCTGTTCCCGAATGACCTTGTCGATCAGGGCGTCCATCGACCTCGCTTTTTTCTCTGAATCATCGTAGACAAATCTCAACTCCGGTATCTGCCTTATGTGCATTTCCCGGCCAAGTTTGGCTCTGATTGCGCCCTTTACGACATCCAGCGCCTCCATGACGCCGTCCTTTCTCGACTCGTCCAGAAGCGTGAAGTACACCTTTGCGGAGCCGAGATCCCGCGCACAGTCCACATGCGTCAGGATAGCCTCCCGGGCAGCGTCGTTTTTTATCTCACTTCCAAGCATTCCGGCTATAAGGCGCAGAAACTCCTTATTCAGCCGCTCTATTCTGTATGTCACCATAAGAAAATACCTCTCTGGAGGCATTCATCACCTCAAACTCCCCATCCGCCTCGCTTCTTTCCATAAATGAAAAAAGCTGATCCATTCGCTGCTCCATCTCCAGATGAGACGACCCTGCGCACGAGAACGCGAGCTCCGCCCGCTCCCATAAATCCGGGCCCAGATCCGCCGCGGAGGCGTTGCACCGCTTCCGCGCCCGCTCAAGGAGAGATTTGACTACGTGTCTCCTGTCTTTCAGGCTGGACGCCCCATAAATTCTTATTGAAAACAAAGCTACTCCGACCCAGAATTTCATCGGCCACGTTTATTAATTATATCGAGAGAGTCTTCTTCTCGGAAAGAATCTCATAGACCTCGACGACGTCACCCTCCCTGAAATCCTGAAAACCGGCGAAGCTGATGCCGCACTCGTTGCCGGACGCTATTTCGCGGACATCTTCCTTGAAGTGCCTGAGCCCAGACAGGCTGCCGTCCCATACGACTATGCCGTCCCGAACGACACGGGCCTTCGCGTTTCTCCGAATAACGCCCTCCTGTACAAAACAACCGGCTATTCTCCCTATCTTTGGTATCTTAAAGGAAGCGCGTATTTCGGCCTGCCCCACTATGTTCTCGCGCAGAGTCGGCGCGAGCATACCTTCAAGCGCCGCCTTTATATCTTCCTGCATGTCATAGATGACCCTATACAGCCGGATCTGCACGTTCTCCTGTTCGGAAAGTTTCTTCGCGTTAGCGTCGGGCCTCACGTTAAATCCAATGATTATGGCGTTCGAGACCGACGCCAATGTCACATCAGACTCGGAAATTCTTCCGACTCCCTCGTGAATGATGTTGATGCCGACCTCTTCCGTGCCCATTTTCATCAGTGTCGAGTGAAACGCCTCCAGCGAGCCCTGCACATCGCACTTCAGCACTATCGCGAGCTGCGGGATTTCGTCGGATTGCATCTGCTCATAGAGTTCCTCGAGCGTCATCCGCGCGCGGGATCTGCCCAAATCCTGATCCTTTTTGGCGAAGCTGCTCACCTGATCGCGCGCCAAACGCTCCGAACCGATGATCCCGAATGTCTCACCCGGCATGGGAACGCTCTCGAGGCCCAATATCTCAACCGGGGTGCTCGGCCCCGCCGCGTCGATTGGACGCCCGGTGTCGTCAAGCATTGCCCTGATCTTTCCCCACGACGTCTTTGTTGCAATGATGTTTCCCCTCTTCAAGGTGCCCTGCTGGACGATGATAGTGGCGACCGGCCCCTTGCCCTTGTCGAGGTTCGCCTCAACGACGATACCCTCGGCGTCCGCTGTCGCGGAGGCCTTCAGTTCCGCCATTTCCGCTACGAGAAGGATCATCTCCAGAAGAGAGTCTATTCCGACGCCGGTCTTTGCGGCCACCTCGACCATTATAGCGTCTCCGCCCCACTCCTCGGGAACGAGGCCATAGTCGGAAAGCTGCTGACGTACCCTCTCGGGCTTGGCGTCGGGCTTGTCTATTTTGTTGATAGCGACGATTATGGGGACTCCCGCGGCTTTCGCGTGGTTCATCGCTTCGATCGTCTGGGGCATCACGCCGTCGTCGGCCGCCACCACGAGGATGGCGATATCGGTGACGCTCGCGCCGCGGGCTCTCATGGCGGTGAACGCCTCATGCCCCGGCGTATCGAGAAATACTATGTCATGCCCGTTACAGTCCACCTTGTACGCGCCTATATGCTGCGTTATTCCGCCGGCCTCGCCCTCGGTCACACGCGTCTTGCGGATGAAATCGAGCAGCGTTGTCTTCCCGTGATCAACGTGTCCCATGACGGTCACAATGGGCGGGCGGGGTTTCAAGTCAGCCGGAACATTTTTTTGCGCCTTTGGCGCCGCAGGCTCCGAATCGCCCTTAACCGCCGGCATTTCCGGTCTGACGGGAGCGACGGGCAAAGATACTTCCTCCCTTTTAATTTCACAGTTGAAGGCAACGCAGAGAACGGTCAGCACATCGTCGTCCGGAATCGTTCCGGCCGGGATCATAAAACCCTCTTTAACGAGCGCCTTAACTGCCTCGGACGGCGATTTTCCCAATTTTTTCGCGATGTCCCCTACTGTCTCCAAGGGGCTGATTACGATTACCTCCGCCGCAGGGACGCTCCTTTTTACCTCTTTTTTCTCTTTTCTCTCATTTGCCGCCTGTACGGGCGCCTCGTTGGCAACCCCCGGCGCGGTCTCCATATCGATAGAACTCATGTGCGTTTTAATCTCAACTCCCATTTTTTTCAATAACTCGACAAGCTCAGGGTTGCTTCTCCCGAGTAGTTTCGCAAGTTCGTAAACTCTTATTTTACTCATCTATGCCAGACCCCTCCTGCCGTAAAAGTAAAGCAATTTTTTTCGCAAATCCGCTTTCTATTGGAATGGCCGCGATCTGTGCGGAGCGAACCCCTACATATCTGCCAAGTTCCTCGCGTCCGATTCCGCGCAGCGCGCGGCAGACCGTTTTTTTCCCGTCCAAAGCGAGCGCTTTTCTAAGGACGTTAGGAGAGCAGTCTTCAGAGGCGATCAGAAAAAGACCCTCTCCTCTCCCGCAGGACCTGAAAACCTGATCCTGACCGATCAAGAGAACTCCGGCTCTCCTGGCGACACCTAGTAGGGACAGAACCTTATCCACGCGCAGAGGCCTGTTTTCCGCGCTCAATCGCGGCTTCCTCAGCCAGATGGTATATATCAGGGTCAACCGGCTGTTTGAGCGCTCTCGCAAGCGCGTTTTTTTTCATAGCTTTTTTCACGCACTCGGCGTCCGCGCAAAGGTACGCGCCCCTGCCGGGCGCTCGGCCCGTAACGTCCAGGCTTACAATGCCATCGGGAGATCTCACCACACGCATCAGCCCTTTTTTAGGCTCCTCGCGGCCGCATCCCACACAGCGCCGCGGCCTTTTCCGGCGGTTCGCTAATTTTTCGGAAGATCCTCCCATAACGATTCCCCCGAGCCTCTTATTATATCCTCGAACAGATCCTGCATCGTCGGCAGCCGTTCAGGTTCTATGACTTTTATGTCTATCTTCCAGCCGGTAAGCCGGGCCGCGAGGCGCACATTCTGCCCCGTTTTGCCTATTGCCAGAGACAGCTGATCCTGTCTCACGTAGACCCGGAGCGAGTGTTCCTGCTCCAGCACAGGCTCTATTTTGGTAACTTTGGCTGGCGAGAGCGCGTTTCTGACGAACTGCATTGGCTCGTTGCTCCAGATAATTATGTCTATACGCTCGCCGCCCAACTCCTCGCTTATGGACTTTATCCTTGCGCCGCCATTACCGACACAAGCGCCGACAGGATCTACGTTTACATCGAGAGACGCGACAGCGATCTTTGCCCTGGTTCCCGCTTCGCGGACGATGGAGCGAATTTCCACGGTCCCCTCGCTTATTTCAGGTATTTCCAACTCCATAAGACGTTTCAAAAGACCCGGATGAGTCCTCGATACGACTATGCGCGGCCCTCTGGTCGTCTTTCTCACGTCGAGCAGAAGGAACTTTTTGCGTTCGCCTGGCGGATACTGCTCCCCGGAGATTCTTTCCTCCTTTGGTAAAAGCGCGTCGGTTCTGTCGTTTACACGCACCAGAATCTGGTCGCCCTCCGCCTTGAAGATGGAGCCAACCACTAGATCGCCGATATGATCCGCGAACTCGTTGAATATTATCTGCCTCTCCGCGTCCTTCAGCCTCTGTATGATGACCTGCCTGGCGGTCTGAGCCGCTATTCTTCCAAAGTTTTCCGGCAGCACCTCCACGTAGATCACGTCGCCAATCTCGATATCGGCGTAACCCTTCTCTTTCGCCTGCTCCTGCGTCCATTGGGCATCGGGGTTATCGACGGTTTCGACTATGTGGTAACGCTCCGAGATGGAAATATCGCCATGCGCCATACCCACATGTACTTCTACGTCCTGATTCCCATTTTTATATTTTTTATATGCCGAAACCATTGCGGCTTCGAGGCTCGACGTTATTATCTCGGCCGGCAGCCCCTTCTCGGCCTCTATTTGCTTTAACGCCTTGATGAAATCCCTTCCCAGCTGCATATCTTTTCCTCCCTGTTTTTATACAGTGCGAGAGTTTTTAACTTCCTTAGGGAAAGGCTGATTTATTGCGAGAGGCCTAAAGGGTGAAGATTTAAACCCTTACGGCGTCAGGCTTCCTAAACAGTAAACGTCGTTTAGGCGAATTAATCAGCGCTTCTTTAATTCTTCTCTTGAGCTTTGTCCTTCTTTTGCCGCCCGCCGCCCTTTTTCTCGCCCTTTGGGCACAAGAAAACCAAATTCCCCTTCTTGACATCCGAAAATGGGATAGCCTGCCTGGCGCCGTCGTCGGCTTCGACGGTCACGCTGCCCGAGTCGCACGCAACGAGCGTCCCCTCATACTTCTTGCTGTTTTTCGTAAAAACGAGCGCCCGTCTGCCCAGCGCCGCTCCGTAATGCTCCAGCGTAAAGAGAGGGCGTTCGATACCCGGGGAACTGACCTCGACATAATACTCCTTCTCGAGCCAAGGATATTCGCCTGCCTCGCGTGAATCGAGGTATTCGTTTATGCGGCGCGAGAGCACCTCGCACTCCGCGTGTCCCACTCCGCCGGCCTTATCTATATAAACCCGCAGAACCTTTGCCGCGTGCGGGCGTGATTCTGAAAAATCTATCCAATAACACACAAGCCCGCAAGATTCGGTCATTTCCCGCAGGGTTTCCTTTAATTTTTTTGAGTTTTCACGATCGTTCATTTCAAAATCCCCAATTAGGTTCCAGACTAAAAAACGAAGAGTGGGGAAACCCACTCTTCTGCCGCCGCTCCGATAAGAAGAACGATTTGATTATACCACCTTAACGAAAAAAAACAATCAAGTCCCGCAAACTTTTTCGCCCATTTTTCGCCCAGTTACCCGGGAGGGGTCGTCAACACTTTTTCGGACAAAAGTGGAAAGCGAGAGCCCGCATACGAGAAGCTCGTCGTCAATACGGGAATATTCCGCCTCGGAAAGCCGGAGGCCTATCAGCCTTGTCCGAGGTTCCTTTTCAGCTTGTTTTGTCCACTTGTTTTCTTTTCCCACCGCCAACACGAATCACCCCTAATCGATTGTATGGGCGGTTTTTGGGGTTATTGATAAATTGAAAGGATGCCTTGCGGAATGGTCTTACACTATCCAGGGGTTGGTTGTGATGGCGAAGAAAGCAAAAAAGACGCGGACGCAAAAGAAGGAATCCCGTATCGCGCGGGCGCGCAATTGGCTCCCGGCCTATGAAGGGACGCATATAGTCCGCGCTTACCGCAAAAAATTCCATGTCAATACCGTAGCCGCCGTCCGCGAGCTTCAGGAGGCAGGCTATGAATTTAAGCCGGGTTACGCCGATAACCTGCTCAGAGCCGAGGCCGCCCGCGTGGAGCGTCTTAAAGCGGAGAAAGAGGCGAAGCGGCTTGCCGAACGGCACAACGATTATCAGGACGACAGGTTCTTTTTCATAGCCGGATACACTCCAGGCGGCGCTCCCTATGGCGTCACCTGGGAGGAAATGGGGCTGGAGTCTTACGAAAACGAATTTGACGAAGAATAATCGGTATAAAATTGGTTTATGATATGGAAGGCACAAACAAAAATAATTGGCACAACACACAATTTTATTAAGGTCGGTGATGTGTATGAAAACCCTGTTTGACGCTACTGTTTTGAATGAGATGAGTTTGAAAAACCGCTTTATCAGAGCGGCTGTTGGAGAAAAGACCAGCGACGGGACCGTCAACGAGCACATCCTCGGCGTATACCGGGAATTGTCCAGAGGCGGCGCTGGAACCCTCATTACCGGATTCACGCTGGTTGACGGGGCGGAGCGTTTATACCCGATCCTCGCCTTATATGACGACTCCTTCATAGACGGCCATAAAAAGCTGACTGCCCTCGTTCATGAATCAGGGGCCAATATCATCTCGCAACTGGTATATGTCGGTTCTTGGGTCATAGGCGACAGACACGGAGATATATTGCTCGCGCCAAGCGCGGTCAAACATCTGCAATCGGGCGCGCTTCCAAAGGAGGCAAGCGTCGGGGAGATAAAAGCGATCCAGCGGAAATTTGCCGAGGCAGCGCTCCGGGCGAAGAAAGCGGGGCATGACGGAGTGGAGATTCACGCCGCACACTGGTTTTTTCTCAGCCAGTTTCTGACGCCATACTACAACCGCCGCGCCGACCAGTACGGCGGTTCGGTCGAAAACCGGGCCAGGATGCTTATAGAAACTTACGAGGCCATCAGAGAGGCTGTCGGGGCAGACTTTCCGGTGTGGGTTAAGATCAACATCAACGACGGCTTTGATATGGGCGTCTCCTTGGAAGATTGCCTGTACGTCGGCCGCGAGCTTTCGCATCGCGGGATAGACGCGATTGAAACGAGCGGCGACTGGATGGAACACCCGGAGGGTGCCGGGGCCTTCTTCAGGGACGAAGCTCAAGCCCTGGCTGCCGAGACGGGAGTATCCATAATTTTGACCGGCGGCAACCGTGATTTTCAAAGCATGACCGAGATACTGAACAGCACTGACATAGATTACTTCGGCCTCGCGAGGCCCCTCATGAGGGAGTCGGATTTGATAAACCGCTTTTATGAGAACGTGAACGGCGGATAAAAATGTTTATTGAAAATCCATCTCGCGTATTTCGCCACTAAACAGCTCTTTTGCGTATCGGGCAATCCGGCGCCGGTTTTTTTGAGAGAGCTTGCAAAATGGCGTGACCGTCAGTTTCGTTCCGTTCTTTTTCCATTTTGCCTGTATCCGCCCGTCGAGCAGCACCGTAGGGTGGACTATGCCGGTGTTCGTGGTAACGTCCCGCTTGTATTGTTCGTCCATCATGCGGCTTCTGTCCCGGTATCCCATCAGCAATTGGTCGAATCCCGCCAGAAAGAGGCAT
>JAISYM010000105.1 GCA_031269875.1 Synergistaceae bacterium | reverse complement strand
GGATAAAGATGCTGAAATAGAGCGGCTCCGCAAGTTGCTCGACGAGGACAAACATATGTAGGGGCGCGACCGCGCGTCCGTCATCATCCCCGCCAATATTGGCGGATATGTCGTGAATTTCCGTAGGGGACGCCGCCCTCGGTGTCCCGCTGTTTTCTCTCCGCCCTCGGCATCTCGATCAGTACGTAAATCCCAACGTATGTCCTGGCGAATATGTCATTATGTCAAACCATATCCGTTTGTTTCGGCGTATCGCGGCGGGATGGCACAACGGGACGCCGAGGGCGGCGTCCCCTACTCCGATGTTCAAAAATGATTGCGTTAATTACTTAATATAGAAATAGATATTTGACTGATTGATTTAATTTAAAATTAATTTAGGATACACTATGTCTTATAACTTCAAGTGTGTATACAGGTTTTAATCATTGGTTTGTTAGTAAAATATGAATTATGCGAACAGTGAGGTGCATACATATTTTGAAAAAAAAGGCCTTTTGCCGCATTGTGAATACTGATAGCATCATGCTGAGACCATTTAGTTGTCAGTCAGTCAGTCAGTCAGTCAGTCAGTCAGTCAGTCAGTCAGTCAGTCAGTCAGTCAGTCAGGTAACTGGGCAGGTGCTTGCGAGGTGCAAACAATGAGTGATTGTTTAAAACAAGCAAAGTACCTGCGCATATTGCTCGCGAATACCCTAAATCATTCCGTCCTTTTGAACGAGGATGGATATGTTGTCAGTTGCAGTAATTCTTTTTTGCGGCTTGCGGGGTTTATGAATTACAACTCTATCAAAGACCGTCACATCAGAGAGATGCGCGGTATCTTTACAGGCGGCAATTTTCCCGAGAAAGCCGAAGGCTATTTCCGGGAAGTCAAGGCCGCAAAGGAGCCCATAGAGACAAATATCAGCCTCGGCTCCCCGGACTGGGGCACGGAGCGCCCATATAAGCTCCAAATCATCCCTCTCTTAGATGACGACAGAACATTTGTCGGCGCGTACGTACTGTTCCATGACATGGCCTCGTGGATAAACGCCAAAGCCGAGGAGCGCACCCAGATTATGCTGGAGACTATGCCTGTAGCCTGTAATTTTTGGGATGAGAATCTCAATCTCATCGACTCTAACTGGAAGGCGGTCAACCTCTACGAATGCGAGAGCAAGGAGGAGTACAGCAGATTATTTTTTGACTTATCGCCAAAATATCAGCCGGACGGCAGGCTGAGTACGGAAAAAGCGAAGAGTTTCCTGCGCGAGGCTTATGAAAACGGGCGAAAGATATTTAATTGGGAGCATGTGACAAAAAATGGGGAAAAGCTGCCTGCCGAAATTCACCTGATGCGCATCAAATGGGGCAGTGACACGCGCATCATAGCCTATATCTTCGACAGGAGGGATATGCGCGCCAAAGACCTCATGCTACAGGAGGCGGACCTGCGCATGTCCCGCGTGCTGGACGCGACGCCTTTGGCTTGCTCCATCTGGGATGAGAGCGGCAACATTCTTGATTGCAACCAGAAATCACTTGAATTGTTTGGTTTCGCCGAGAAAACCGAAAATTTCAGCCGCGCGGATTTTATGAAGCTCGTGCCGGAGTATCAGCCCGACGGCAAGCTCTCCTCCGCGTTGATGGACGAAGCCACGAAGACGGCGATCAGGCACGGCCACGCCCGGTTTGAATGGCTCTGTCTCACGAAGGACGGCAGCCCGTTGCAGCTCGAGACCACTATTGTGCGTATCCCGTGGAAGGAAGAATATCGCCTCATGGCCTATTCCACGGATATGCGAAAGCTCAAAACGATCGAGGATGAGACAGAAAGGCGCACTAAGATCATGCTGAACGCCATGCCGCAGGCTTGTACGCTTCGTGATGAAAATAACAATATTCTGGACTGCAACCAGGAAGCTCTGTCAATGTTTGGCGCGTCTGGTATTTCCGACATCCAGGAGCGTTTTAATGATTTCCAGCCCGAGTTCCAGCCCGACGGCGAGAGGAGCCGGGATAAAATACTGGAAATGGCCCGCCAAGCGATCGGGACCGGCTATAAGCGTTTCGAATGGATGTACCTGACGGCCAATGGGGACGAACTGCCGGTCGAGATAACTATGGTGCGGATGCCTTGGAAGGAGAACAACTATTGCGTCGTCTCCTACGCGCGTGACTTGCGCGAATCCAAGGCCATAGAGCAAAAAATCCGCGAGGCGGACAGGCACAGCCGAGAATTGGAAATACAGACACTGGCCGCGGAGGCGGCTTCCGAGGCAAAGAGCAGGTTTTTGGCTACCATGAGCCATGAGATACGCACTCCCTTGAACGCCATCATAGGGATGAGCGACTTGATTCGCCGGGACAACCTCGACGCTACGCAATGGGGCTATATCGAGGATATAAGCAAGATGTCGAAGGGCCTTTTGGAGATAATCAACGATATCCTCGACTTCTCGAAGGTTGAGGCCGGTAAGATGGATTTGTTCCCCATCCACTTCGATCTGTCCGAAATGTGCGACAACCTGTGCTCTGTGTGCCGCTTCATGGCCGATGCCAAGGACCTCAGGTTCGAGTACTCGTTTGGCGAGGGCGTCCCCCGCGTGATCTACGGCGACGAAACACGCATCCGCCAAATAGCGTTAAACCTGCTGAACAACGCGATTAAGTATACTAAAGAGGGCAGCGTGTGGTTCGATGTAAGGACCATCGAGGAGAATGGCAAGAGCTTAATCGTCTTTATAGTGGAAGATACCGGGATAGGGATAAAAAGGGAACATTTTCCAAGGCTCTACGACGTTTTCGCGCAATTCGACCGCAAGACTCACCGCGACACCACGGGGACCGGTCTGGGCCTCCCCATAACGAAGAGCCTCGTGACAATGATGGGCGGGGAGATAACATTCGAGAGCGAGTACGGGCAAGGCACTGTTTTCACCGTATTGCTGCCTCTCATAGAGGGTGATTCGAGCCAAGTGGGGAAAATGTCCTCAGACAAATTCGCGGTCGCGAAAGACGGCGTAAAGGTTCTCGTAGTGGATGACAACAATATTAACATCAAGGTGACGGCAGCCTATCTCGCCAAGCACAACATAAAGGCCGATTCAGTCACAAGCGGCGCGGAGGCTCTGAGAATGCTTCAGGGCGAAAATTTTGACCTGATATTTATGGATCACATGATGCCGGAGATGGACGGCGTAGAAACAACCGCGCAAATTCGCGCGCTTCCGGATGGGGAAGGCCGGAACACCCCAATAATAGCGCTTTCGGCGAATGTCGTGTCCGGAACGGGCGAACTGTTTATCAAAGCGGGCATGAACGATGTCCTCTCAAAACCGATCGACCCGGAAGCCCTCAACTCCGCGCTCCTGAAATGGCTCCCCGGCAAAATAGCCGCGGTCGACGACGACCCATGCCAAAAGACCGAAGACATATCGGAATACGACGCGCTGATCTGTGAGTTGTCCGGCTTGAAAGGGCTTGACGTGCAAAAGGGGGTCGCGAACGTCGGAGGCGAAAAAAGCATCTACATCAATATTCTGCGTCAGGCGTGCGGAGATATCGGCGTCTATGTCGATGAAATCAGGAGATATGAAGCGAAAGGGGACTGGGGCGAATACTCGATTCGCATGCACGCGATGAAAAGCGCGTTCGCCAACATCGGAGCGGAGAAAATATCGAAGTGGGCATACGAGCTGGAGCGCGCGGCGAAGTCCGGGAACCGTAATAAATGCGTCCGCGAGACAGACGCTATATGCGGCGAAATGACGGCCCTCCGTGACGCGCTGCTTGGGACGCCGCTGATGCGCGAGGAAGAAAAGGAAAAGATACCTACTGGCGCCGGAGAGATAGCTCAAAGACTGGACGAGCTCAAGGCGGCGTGTCTGGACGGCAGAAGCGACGACGCGGAAGACATCGTGTCCGAACTCGTAATGGCCGCTTTCGACGAGTACACGGAGGACCTATTGCGCGAAACATGCCTCCTCGTAAAATCCTACGAATACGAGAAAGCGATAACGCTGGCTAGTAGGCTCTCGGATTACCTTCTTGCTGGCGGGACCAAAGAGCGTGAAGCAAATGTTCAGGATGCGCTCAAATCCTGACAGGAATTAAAGGGGAATACGGATATGCTCAGGAAGAAAATCATTCTGGCCGTAGACGACCTGCCGTCCAATCTCACGAAGGTACGGGAGATACTGGGCGGCATATATGACGTGAGGCTGGCAAAAAACGCGCAGATGGCGCTTTCTATGATGAACAGAATAGACGTTGACCTTGTTCTGTTGGACATCGAGATGCCGGGCATGTCGGGCTTTGATTTCGTGGACGCTTGCAGGGAAAATGAGTCCAAACGCGATATTCCGGTAATATTTTTGACGTCGCACGCGTCGGAGAAATTCGTGCTTCGAGCGGCAAGAGCCGGGGCAAAGGATTATATACACCAACCGTTCGAACCGCATACGCTGATGGCGAAGATATCCGCCATTCTCAGTTTGCGGCGTCCATTGATCAATCTATCATCGTAATACCTGGCGCCCGCACTGTGATTTCACCGCAGCAGACCCTGTTTCTGCCGGTGTTTTTCGCCATGTACATGTTTTCGTCGGCCCTGGATATGAGATTATTGAAGCTCTCCCCATTTTGCGGAACCGTCGAGGCGAGGCCGATACTTATCGTGGTGCGTGTCATCTCGCTTCCGTCGGCGGTCGGGAGGCGGAACGCTTCCACCTGAGCGCGGATGATCTCCGCTATCACAAGCGCCCCATTCGCGTCGGTGTCCGGCAGCAGCACACCGAACTCCTCCCCTCCCAAGCGGGCCGCCAAGTCATGCGGGCGCCGTGCGGCGGCGGAGAAGATTCCGGCCACGGCGCGGAGCAGAGCGTCGCCCTGCGGGTGCCCGTAAGTGTCATTGTAGCTCTTGAACTTGTCCAGATCGATCATCAGGAATGAGATGGGGCTCCTGTTCCTGATACATTTCCTCCAGTCGATATCGATGTGGCTGTAGAAACCGCGCCTATTGGATATTTCGGTCAGGGGGTCGATCAGCCCCAGCATCTCGATGGTGCGCATCTGCCGGACGATCTTTATGTGTGTCCTCACCCTCGCTATGACGATGGCGTTCTTGAAGGGCTTCGTTATGTAATCGACCGCCCCCAGGGTAAATCCCCGCTCCTCGTCGTCCTCGTCGCCCAGCCCCGTAATGACAATGACAGGGATGTTCTTCGTGGTCACGCAATCCTTCAGCCTGGTCAGCACTTCGAAGCCGCTCATGCCCGGCATCATTATGTCGAGTAGTATCAGGTCGGGCGGATCCTCGCGGGCGCGCCTCAGAGCCTCCTCGCCCGATTTGGCGGTGAACACCGTACATTCGCGCGACAGCAGCTTGTTCAGTATCACCAGACTGGACCTCTCGTCGTCCACTATCAGAACGATGCACTTCTCATTGGATTCCAACTTCCAACACGCCCTCCTAACTTGGCTTCCGGTCAGATACCGCGTCCATCTTCCGCTGGAGTTCCGTCAATACATTGAGCGCTTCATCGAAGTCGAAGTTCTGTATTCGCTCCGCCAACACGTTCGCGCTGTCTCCAAGCGGTGAAAGAATACTCCTTATCTCGTCCGTCATATCCAGGCTGGCCGCGTTCCCGGATTCGAGGAGAGGGAGCAGCCTCTCCATGAGATCACTCGCGCCATCCCTGTCGAGCGCGATGGGCTCTCTCTTGTCGGCGCTCCGCCCCGTCTCGCTCGAATCGATCTCGGCCAGCACAGCCCTCATCTCCGCGTCCAGATACAACATCTCATCCGCCGTCGGGCTGCCGTCCCCCTCGGTGAATTTTTCTTCGATTGTCCAAGCTATGTTGTGAAGCCTTCGCGCCCCTATCAGCGCCGCAACGCTTTTCAGCGTGTGGGCGATTCTCCGGGCGACGGCGATGTCGCCCCGTCCGGCGGCGTCGCCGATCAGGCTCCAGTCCAACGCGTGATCTGACACAAAGTTCGACAGAAGGTCTCGGTAGAGTGTCTCGTCCCCGGCGGAGTTCTTGAGCCCCACGCGGCGGTTGATTGCGGCAGGCCTGATTTCAGATGGATCCGACGCAAGCCCGCCGTCATGGCTGGTGAGGCTGGTTGCCGCGTCAAACGGTACTGGCATCGGAACTCCACCTCCTTAAGTAATATACATCACATCAAAAATAGTATATAGTCTGCGCCCAAAATTGTCCAACTTCAATATATTGCGCACGAGTCCTAACCGTCAGGCGTTCGGCAAAGCTCGGTAAAAACTCGGTAAAAATCCGCCTTTCACAAAAATCAGTCCAATGATGCTAAAATATGCTCCGATATGATTGAAAGGGGACTAATGAGACGAAATGAGCGGTTCTTTCGAAAAACTTTCTGGTATCAGGAACCTTGCCGCCGACCGCTTGACCGCTGAACAGGCCGGTGTTTTGGCTGGTATTGCCGCGTCGTGCAGGCGCGACGTCGTAATGATGACCGCGATAGCTGGCAGCGGGCACACGGGAGGGGCGCTGTCCAGCGCTGATATATACAATATCCTGCTGGCAGCGGCGAACCTGACTCCGGCTAATTACGCCGATTCCGGACGGGACAGGATCGTCGCGAGTCATGGGCATACGTCCGCTGGGTTTTACAGCGTATTGTCCTCCTGGGGTTTTTTCGACAGAGATGAAGCGGTTCCCAACTTTCGCAGGGCCGGAAGTCCTTATCAGGGACACGTCGAACGCGGCGTCCCTGGAGTTGAGTGGGGCACGGGCAATCTGGGGCAGGGGCTGGCGGCGGGCGTCGGGTTCGCGCTTGCGTCCCGCGCGCTTGGGGAAAACTCCAGGGTGTTTGTCGTCCTTGGGGATGGCGAACAGCCCAAAGGGCAGATCGCCGAGGCCAGGAGGATCGCGTCGAAGGAACATCTCCGGTCGATCACGGCACTCATAGATTACAATCATATACAGATATCGGGGCGTATAGAGGACGTCATGCCGGTCAATATTCCCGCGTTGTGGCTCGCGGACGGCTGGGAGGTTTTCGAGTGCGACGGGCACGACTATATATCTCTCTACGACGCGCTCAAACGCGCGGATTCCGCGGCGTCTCCGGCCGTAGTAATCTGCCGCACCGTGATGGGCAAGGGCGTCTCCTTCATGGAGGGGATAGAGGATTACCACGGCAAACCGGCTTCGGGCGAGCTGCTCGCGCGCGCGCTCGATGAGCTCGGCGGCGATATGAGGGAGTTCGAGAGGTTGAAGGCGTTGAGGTCGGGACCGCTGCCAAAGGAGCGGCGCAGACCCTCGCCTGTTCCGTCTTTAGACCTCGGGACGCCGGCCGTATACACGGCGCAGGATAAGAAGGACAATAGAGGGGCTTTCGGCGCGGCTCTTGCCGATGTCGCCCGGAAAAATTTCGGCGTCGCGGGGCGCACGCCAATAATTGCCTTTGACTGCGATCTCGCGGCGTCTGTCAAGCTTGACGGGTTCGCCAAGTTCGCGCAAAAATGCCCGGAGCGCTTCATTCAGGCCGGCATTCAGGAACACGCGACCGCTGCCGCGTCCGGCGCCGCGTCCACTGCCGGCGTCGTGTCGGTGTGGGCAGACTTTGGCGTCTTCGGCATGGACGAGGCCTATAATCAACAGCGGCTGAACGCCATAAACGACGCGTCGCAGAAGACCGTCCTCACACACGTCGGGCTTGACGTCGGAGAGGACGGCATGACGCATCAATGCATAGATTATGTAGCTCTTGCCCGCGCGATTTTAGGGTGCAAAATAATCGTGCCCGCCGACCCGAACCAGACAGACCGCGCGACCAGGTGGATGCTTGGCCATCCGGGGAATATCTTCTTGGCCGTCGGCCGAGGCGTTCTTCCCGTCATATTGAAGGAGGACGGGACGCCGTTCTTCGACGAAAACTATTCTTATACATACGGCCGGATAGACAAGCTGAGGAACGGCAGGGACGCGACCATCCTCGCGATGGGGCACATGGCCGGGCTGGCCATCGAAGCGCGCGAGGCCTTGACAGAGAAGGGAATATCGGTTCAAGTGCTTCACGCCTCATCTCCGTTGGGCATCGACGCTTCTGAGATGATCTCCTTAGTCGGGCAGGGTCCGCTCGTGACATGTGAGGATCACGAGGCTGACACGGGGCTTGGCGCTATCGTCGGGCTTCACCTCGCGAGGGCCGGCGCGTCCGTCAGGATGAAAAATCTCGGGGTGACGCGCTACGGGGACTCCGGAAATTCCAAAGAGGTCATAGCGCGGATGGGGCTTGCGCCAAGCGATATAGCCTCCGCCGTGGAGTCGCTTCTTTAGAATGCTCCGCGCGGGAGATCTTGTCTTTCTCTGGTCGCCGGTCAAGGGCGACAGTTTCCTCGTCCGGCTCAGCCCCGGTGCGACGCAGGGCAGCTATCTCGGGCAGATGAAACACGATGACATCGCTGGTCTTGAGTATGGCGACGTAATACTGACAAACAGGGGAGAGCCTTTTTTTATCCTGCGCCCCTCGATAGGGGAGTATTCGAGGAGGGTAAAGCGCCAGACGCAGATCATATTCCCGAAGGACAGCGGGTTTATCATACAGCACCTGAACTTCGGCCCCGGAGCGACAGTCGTGGAGTGCGGCACGGGTTCGGGCGGAATGACTTGCGTATTCGCGCACTTCGTAGGCGACGGTGGCAAAGTCGTCTCCTATGAGAGGCGGGAGGAGTTTTCGAAGATTGCGGAGAGCAACGCGGAGCGGTGGGGCGTTCGCCACAGGGTGGAGTTCAAAATTCGGGACATGAAGGACGGTTTCGACGAACGCGAAGCCGACGCCGTATTCCTCGACGTGCAGAATCCGTGGGATTTCATAGGCGTGGCCCATGAGGCCCTTGCTTGGGGGCATCGGCTTGGGATGCTCGTCCCCACGTTCAACCAGATAGAGCGTGCGTTAGACGCCCTCACGGAACACGGGTTCGTCGACGTTCAGGTGCTCGAACTGCTTATGAGGTACTTGAAGACGGATCCCAGAAGGATCAGGCCGGAGGACAACATGACGGCCCACACCGGCTTTCTGATCTTCGCGGCTAAGGCAAAGCCGGTCCCCCGGCGCGAAGCGCTGACAGATGCCGAGTCCGCTTAGGAATCAGGCGGCAGGCCAACCGGGCGGCGCAAAATTGCTCCTGCACGTCTGCTGCGCGCCGGATGCCTCCGTGCCCTGGCCGTCGCTTGCGGGGGAGGGTTTTGACGTTTGCGGTTTTTTTTACGGGGACAACATACACCCGGAGGCGGAGTGGCGGCGCAGGGCGGACGCCGTGCGGACGCTGTCGGGGATTTTGGGATATCCGGCGGTGAACGGCGATTATAAACCGTCGCGCTGGCTGGATGAAACGTATGCCCTTAAGGATGAGCCGGAGGGCGGGAAGCGCTGCGCGCTCTGTTTCAGGCTTCAACTCTCGGCGGCCGCCGATCGCGCGGCCGCGGGCGGGTTCCGTTACGCCTGCACAACGCTCACGATAAGCCCTCACAAGGATCCCGATCTGATAAACGCAATAGGGTCTGAAGTCTGCGGCGAGTTTGGCGTCGAGTGGGTTCCAAGGGTATGGCGCAAGGGAGAGGGATTTAAACTCTCAGTCCTGCGGAGCCGCGAGTGGGGTCTTTACCGGCAGAATTACTGCGGCTGCGCTTACAGTTTTCGAGAGGGCGGGGAAAAAGGTCAATATGCGTGAAAAAAGAGAAACTTCAGCGAACGAGGCGCGGTCCGGCAAACTCGCGCCGGACGCGCTGGAGAGAGCGGTCTTTGCCAATACGGGTAAAATAAGGAGCGAGGTACTGGTGGGGCCGGCGGTCGGCGAGGATGCCGCCGTGATAAGATGGCCCGAGGGAAAGCTTCTGGTATTCGCGTCGGATCCGATAGTGGGCGCTGATTTGGGCTCCGGCAGGCTGCTGGTGCGGGTGAACGTGAACGACATAGCGTCAAAGGGAGCGGAGCCGTGCTTCATCGCCGTAACCCTCATTTTGCCGCCTGAGATGGGCGAAAGCGCGGTTGCCTCCATAATGAGCGAGATACACGACGAGTGCCGGGTGAACGGGATAGCCGTCGTCGGCGGTCACACCGAGCTGAACGACCTCTATACGCGCCCAGTTTTGAGCGCGGCCCTCATCGGGACGGCGGACAGGGTTTTCAGGGCGTCGGACGTAACGAGCGGGGATGTCCTGTTCGTCTCGAAACACATCGGCATAGAGGGGATGGCTATACTCGCTTCCGACAGGCCCGACCTGCTGGAGGGCGTATTCAGCAAGGAGGAAACAGCGGAGATACGGGGCTGGATGAGCTTAACGTCCGTGCTCTCCGAGTCGCGGCTGCTGCGCGGGTACGCCTCGTTCATGCACGACCCGACGGAGGGCGGTTTTATGGGCGGGCTGGACGAGATATGCAGGCTCGCCGGCCTTGACGCGGACATATCCGTTGGCGCGGTTCCGCTGCACCCTTACACGAGGAGGGCCGCGGCCGCCCTCGGTTTCGATCCTCTGCGCCTGGTGGCGTCCGGCAGCATGATCGCGGCGGTGCCGGCGGATCGCGCCGACTCGGTACAGAGCGCGTTCAGCGACGCGTCGATAGATATCGCGCGCGTGGGCGCCATGAGGGCGCGGCGGGAAGACGGCGAGCCCTGCCGCGGGGGGGCGTCGGAAGAGCTCTGGTCATTGCTTAAGCGCGCCAAGCGCGCAAAAGATCTCGCTTGAATCGAAACGCCTACTCCGCCAGACTGAAGCGCGTATGCTCGTTTTTAGGACCGGATGGGCAGTTCTCAAGGCGCGGAAAGGGAAAAGTCGACGCTTTCCTGCTTATCTGTCAGGACGGCGCGGGCTGGGAGGACATATATTACCTTACGGGCTTCGGGGGCACGTCCGGCGTTCTTCTCATAACGAGAGAGTGCGGCGTTCTTTTTGTGGATCCAAGGTATATCGAGTCCGCGAGGGCTGTGAGTTGCTGCGAGGTCGTATCGTGCAAGGACGCGCGCTTTCTGAGCCCGCTGCAAGCGGCAGTCGATGTTTTAGGCGCCATGAGGCCCGGGAAGGTCGCCTTTGGCGGCAGGCGCATACGGTACGCGGCTTATAGGGTTTTGGGCGCGTTCCTCGGCGGCTCCGGATGCCACGCCGAACTGATTGATTCCTCCGGCTTGATCTCGAATTTACGGAGGCAAAAGAGCGACGAGGAGGTTTTGGAGATATCAAAAGCGGTTCGCGTTGCAGCCTCCGCTTATGAGAGCGCCCTCGGGGAGGCGCGCGCCGGAATGAGGGAAACGGACTTCGCCGCGAGCCTCGAATATAAAATGAAGGTGGGCGGCTCGGATTTTATCGATCCGATACCGGTGATGACCTCAAGCGGCCTAAGGACGGCGCGTCCTCACGCCCTCCCCACGGACAGGCGTTTTACCGCTGGAGACGTCGTGATGGTCGATTTTTGCGCGAGAAGCGCCGGTTACGTCTGCGATATCACGAGGATGTTTTCGATAGGGGAGCCGTCCGGAGAGGTTAAATCCCTGTACTCCATTCTCAGATGGGCGCAGACGGAGGCGGCGTCGCTCTTGGCGCCGGGGACGCCGGCAAGGGACGTGGACGCCGCGCTGATGGATGTGATGCGCAGCGCAGGGCTGGGGGATTACTGCGCTCACGGAGCCGGACACGGAATCGGCCTCTGCGTCCACGAATCGCCGTCACTCGGCGCGTCGTCCGGGGATACGCTCGCCGAAGGCGACGTCGTCGCCCTGGAGCCCGGCTTTTATAAGACAGATTGGCTCGGCATGAGGCTGGAGGATAATTACCTGGTCACACGCGGCGGTTCCCTGAAACTCACCGATATTTTGAGCGGCGATCTGTTCGTGGTATCATAAGAAAGAGCGGGTATAATTGCAGGTATTGCTTATTGAGGAGAAGATTTTTTGAAGATTTTTAAGGGATTTTCTGTTCTCGCGCGAATGGCCCCGATATTGCTGTTTTTATCAGCTCTCTTGCTTTGCGGCTGGTCATTTTATGTGATGAACGAGCTGGAGGGGATTCCGGAAAACGCGGGCGGCGAGATAGAGGTGCTGATCCTGCCGGGGCAGAACGCGGCGGACGCGGCGTCAGAGTTTGAGCGAAGCGGAGCTGTGACTAAATCCAGGGATCTTGCCAGATGGATGGTCAAGCTCGGCATCGACCGCAGGATAAAGCCCGGAATTTACACGGTACACGCCGGACGCGCAAAGGATGTGGCGCTGGAGTTTGCCGGCGCGTCCCCTCGGATTTTGAGCGTCAGGATTCTCCCGGGCGCGCTCTCGAGCGATGTGGCCGCTTCCCTCGGCGCCGACGGCGAAGGACAGTCGCTGGCTTTGGCCTTGGCGTCGGACGATAACTTTCCTGAGCGTTTGCGCGATCTTTTGCCCGGCTCGCCTAGCGAGAGGGTGCTTTTGCTCTCTCCAGAGACTTACGAAATTCCGCCCGGCGACGGAGCCGCGCATCGTCTCGTAAGAAAAGCGTCGAGCATGTGGTGGCTCGAACACAGCGCGGACGTGCCTCCCGGCTTCACGAGCAAGGACATGGAAGCGGGCGGGATATTGGCTTCGATCGTTCAAAAAGAGGCGTTGATCGACTCCGACAGGCCGGTTATAGCCGGAGTCTTTAAAAACAGGCTTAGCATGGACATGCCGCTGCAGTCCTGCGCCACGGTCGTTTACGCTTGGAAACAGCGCGGGGTCAAGATAAAGGACGTGAGCTACGAGGACGTAAAGATAGAGTCTCCGTTTAACACATATACGCACAAGGGGCTTCCGCCCGAGAACATTGGGATACCATCTGAAAAATCATGGAACGCGGTTCTCGTACCCGCGAGTACGGACATGCTCTTCTTTGTGGCGAAGGGTGACGGGAGTCACGTCTTCACCCGCACTTACGAGGAGCATTTGGAGGCGCAGAAAAAAATCCGCCGCGCCTCGGACAGATGATGGAAACCGTAACCCTGCTGCGACGTGAGATCATAGCGCCGAAGGAGAGCATTTGTTATATGAGCTGGACGCTGGACGCTTACGACGGACTGGGTTTTCTTCGTACCGACGACCCGGAAAAGGGACAGGTCTCCATCCTTTTCCCATCCTGCCGTCTGGAGGAGCTGGAAGGACTGCTTTGCGCCTTCGAGTCGGAGGGGATAGCGCTTCGGCGCGTGGGATTATACGATGAGGAAACACGGCCTAATATAATTTAAACATGGAGGATCAAGATATGGAATCTGCCGCAATGGACAATATAAGGGAGGTCGTCTCGCAAGCCTCCCGTAAAGCGGGTTACGCGGATCTTTATTTGCAGACCGGAGCGAGCCACTCGATTCTGTTTGAGGACGGACGGATGGACACGCTCTCGTCGTCGGAGTTTGACGGGCTTGGAGCGAGGGTTATAAGGGGAGAGAACACCGTATATTCGCACAGGATGGGGACGTCCGCGTCCGACGCGGCGGCGGCTCTCTCGGAAGCCCTAGGCGATGCGGGCTTGGACGCTTTGAATCATAAAATCGGCGGCGGCGAACCTCTCCTGAAGGCCTCGGCAAAGGTTCCGCCGCCGGACGTGAGTTTTTTCCGCGGCCTGGACAGGAAGCTGAGATCGGAGTGTTCTTTTCTCAGGCAGGTCACACTGCGCCTCAGAACCTCCGTAAAATCCGTGCTGATAGTCAAGGGGGACGGTTCTATAGCAAAAGACAGGCGGGAGTATACGACGTTCGCCGTTCACGTCGCGCTCGAGGCGGACGGCGCGCTCGAAACGGGTTACGAGGCGCGTTCGCTCCTCTGTGGTCTCGATGATTTTTGGCGCGGCGGCGACGCGGAGGAGATCGCGGGAAAAGCCCTCTATCGCGGTCTTTTGATGCTCAACGCGTCTCCGTGTCCGGCCGGCAGCATGATGGTTCTGATGGACGGCACAGCCGGAGGGACGATGATTCACGAGGCGTGCGGTCACGGATTGGAGGCCGACATCATTCAAAAGGACTCCTCGTCGTTTCGCGGCAGGATAGGGGAGCAGGTCGCGAGTCCTCTCGTGACGCTGATCGATGACGCCACCACGCCGGGAATGTACGGTTCCTACAAGTTTGACGACGAGGGGACGCCCGCCCAGAGGACCGTGCTGATCTCGGACGGAGTGCTCAAATCATATATGACGGATATTCTTTCGTCCCGTATAGGAAACCTCCCTCTAACCGGCAACGGAAGGAGGGAGTCATACCAGCATCAGCCCATGCCTAGGATGAGCAACACGTTTGTGGAGCCCGGCGAAAGCACTTTCAGTGAGATGCTGGATGGGATCGGCCGCGGGCTGTTGGTGAGGAAGATGGGGGGAGGCGAGGTCAACCCGACGTCGGGTGATTTCGTCTTCTACGTATCCGAGGGATATTTGATCGAGAAGGGGAAGATAGGCCGCGCCGTGAAGGGCGCTACGCTCACCGGAAACGGGCCGGAAGCGCTGAAGGGCATAGTGAGCGTCGGCCGGGAACTCGTGCTGGATCCGGGGACATGCGGCAAGTCCGCCCAGAGCGTCCCCGTGACGGACGGACAGCCGACGATATTGATAAACAATCTCACCGTAGGGGGAAGCGATACTGGCGATGACAGCTAAGCGCGTCTCGCACCCGAAAACAGGCAAAAAGGGCGGCCGGGACATCAAGCAGGGCAAGTTCAAGGCTAGTTCCGTAAACGAGCTGACCGCGCCTAAAACCGTCAAGGCCAAACCGCGCCTCGATACGGTGGAGCTGCGTGAAAGGGCTGAGTTCGGCCTCTCCGCCCTTGCCTATGTCATGCTGGCCGTCGGTTTTTTCCTGATATCGAGCGTGTTGACCGGCTGGACAGGCGTTTTGGGACGCACTTCCGGCGGGTGGCTGGTCCGAAGGTTCGGAATATCCGTTCTCGTGATTTTGTTCTTCGTCGTGTACGTCTGCCTGTCGCGGATATTCCAGAAACGCCTCCCTCAGCCGCTACGCCAGACAGCCGGGGCGTTTCTGCTCTACGTCTCGGCCTCGCTCTTTCTGGGGCTCTTGGATTTCGCCCTGATAGGCGGCGGGATTTACTACTTGACCCCGGGGGCTTTAGGGCGGGATTTTTCGCGCTGGTCGTACGAAAACCTGGGACCGCTCGGAACGACGCTGATCGGCCTCTCCATCATCGGACTCGATATGTACTTTTTCGGCGTTACGATGCCGTTCGACGCGCTGAAGGGGGCTCTTTCGAGGCTCAAAAAGCGAGTCGTATCTTCCCGCCCGAAGCACGAGTATGTGCGTGACACGGGCGAGACGGACGGAGGGGACGAGTCCGAGCAGGACGCGGAGTATGACGAGTACGGCGAAGGCGACGAGTACGACCCGACGGCTGAGGACGAGTATGAAGAAGACACCGGGACCGACGAGTTTGGCGACGCCTCCTTTTCGGATCTCTCGCGCGATGACGCGGAAAAACGAAGTGATTCCGATCCCTTCGCGGATTACGGCACAAGCGACATGGAAAATTTGCCAAACCCGGAGGATATAGAGTACAGGGCTTCGACTCCGCCGCCCGGACGATTCCCGCCGCCTCCTGAGATATTCGGCATGGAGGACGACGACGAAGGCTGGATAACGGAGGAGATGGCTCGTCCCTGGGGGAATCGGATCATCGACTCGCTGGCCGAATTTGGGATAGAGGCGGAACTGGCCGAGATACTGATAGGCCCGACCGTCATACAGTTTCGCATTCAACCGTCTCCGGGCGTCAAGGTCAGCAGGATCGTCGGCCTCGCGAACGATCTTACGATGGCGCTTGCCGTATCGAGTCTCCGGGTGGAGGCCCCGATACCGGGCAAGCCATTTGTCGGGATCGAGATACCCAACCCGATGCGCAGGGGCATCACGCTCCGCTCGATCATTGAGGAGGACGAGTATCAGGATACGACGAAGAGCCTTCCGCTACCGATGGGGGTGACTATCAACGGCGATCCTCTGGTCATCGGCCTCGAGGAGCTTCCGCATCTTCTGGTTGCGGGAACGACGGGATCGGGCAAGAGCGTATTCGTCAACAGCTGCATAATAGGCCTCTGCTCCACGCGCCGGCCCGACGAGCTCAAGATGGTTCTAGTCGACCCCAAGAGGGTGGAGATGGCGTCGTACGAGAAACTGCCGCACATTCTGACTCCGCCCGTGACCGATCCGAAGAAGGCCGTTCACGTCCTGGGCTGGGCCATTCGCGAGATGGGACAGCGGTACAGCCGCTTTGCCGAGG
The DNA here is from genome assembly GCA_031269875.1 of Synergistaceae bacterium. Classification (GTDB taxonomy): domain Bacteria; phylum Synergistota; class Synergistia; order Synergistales; family Synergistaceae; genus JAIRNC01. The sequence goes on along the minus strand of JAISYM010000105.1, from coordinate 22,152 downwards.
GCCGGGTGAGGAACCTCGCGTCCTACAACGAGCTGGTGCTGCCGAAGGACAGGCTTCCTCATATCGTTATCGTCGTCGACGAGCTGGCCGACCTGATGATGACGGCGGCGAAAGAGGTCGAGGAGTATATATGCCGCCTGGCGCAGATGGCGCGCGCCACCGGAATACACTTGATCCTGGCGACGCAGCGTCCCTCGGTGAACGTCATTACGGGGCTCATCAAGGCAAATGTCCCGGCGCGCGTGGCGTTTACCCTGCCGTCGATGATGGACTCACGGACGATAATCGACTCCGGAGGCGCGGAGAAATTGCTCGGGCGCGGCGATATGCTGTTCTTATCGACGCAGAACCCAAAGCCGGTCAGGGTACAGTCGCCCTGGATCGACGAAGGTTCTATAACGCGCTGGATAAATTACCTCATTAATATGTTCGGCGAGCCTATCTACACGGACATTGACGATCAGGGAGACTCGCCCGCCGGCTTTGAGGAGCAGGGCGGTTTTGACGACGCTCTGCTGGAAGAGGCCGTCAAAATCGTCACGTCGACGGGAGTGGCCTCGACCAGCGGGCTGCAGAGAAGGCTCCGCGTCGGTTTCACGAGGGCGGGGCGCTTGATCGACATGATGGAGAAGGCTGGAATAGTCGGCCCGGCCGACGGCGCGCGCCCCAGGGAGATTTTAACGGACGAGGAAGAGGCTGAAGAAATTTTGGCCAGACTCGGCAGACAAAATGGTAACGATTGATGCCTGAACTCCGGTCCGAACGCGTGGATTTTTATTCCGGCAGGCGGACGGCGTCCTCTAAAGCGCTCTTAGTTCTGGCCGGGCGGGCGCCCGACAGCCGCTGGCTCTCCGATTTCGCGGCTCAAAACGAACTGATGGTCTGCGCGGTTGACAGGGGCGTTGCCGTCTGCCGGAAAGCGGATTTAGCGCCGGCATTTATAGCGGGGGACAGAGACAGCGCCTCGCCGGAGGACTGGGACTGGGCTCTGGGGCGCGGCGCGGAGGAATTCCTTTTCCCCGCCGATAAGAATCTGACTGATTTTCAGCTGGCGCTCGAAATCGTTACGGAAAAAAATCGCGGCGCTTTCGTTCCGCTCGTCCTGACAGGCTGTTTCGGCGGACGGTTCGATCACCTGTTCAGCATCGTAAACACGTTTTCGGGGGAAAGCGCGCTCTGCATGATCGACGAGACAGAGGGACTATTTTTCGTCAGGCCGGAGGGGGATACGCGCGCCGTCTTTAAAAAACGGCCGGCCGCGGTATCGTTGCTCCCTCTGTCGGGAGAGTGTTCCGGCGTTCATATCGGCGGCGTCCGCTGGCCGCTCGACGGTGTAAAACTCACGAGGGCTTATCCCTGGGCCGTGAGCAATGAAACGCCGCACGACAGAGACGAAGTTTCAGTCGGGTGCGAAAGAGGTACGTTGGGTTTTTACTGGAGTTTCAACGCTAGCTGATTCATTGTTATGACTATACAATTGTTTCATGTAAAGAGATGGCGGACCGACGAACGAACGCAGCGAACCGGCGCCCGACATGGATGATGGGCCGGCGAATCAGCTCAGGACAGAGGTGTATGAGCGATCCGATTCGCGGAGTGAGTCGCCGGTCCGTCATCACGGGTTCATCAGTATGAGGCAATTGGATGGTCATATTCATTGTTGCGCAAATTCTCTATCAGTAGGCTGTTTTTGAAGCGGCTGTTCTGTTTGGTCTGGATACCATCAGCTCCACCCGGCGGTTTATCTGGCGGCCTTCCGGCGTGCCGTTGTCCGCTATGGGCTGGTACTCTCCGTAGCCGCGGGCACTGAACGAGCCGGGGTCGAGTTCTTTGTTCTCCAGCAGGACGGCCAGAAAGTTGAAGGCTCGCTCCATGCTGAGATACCAGTTTGACGGGTAGCGTGAGGTGCGTATCGGCACGTTGTCCGTGTGACCGGTGACGACGATCTCGAGGGGGTGTTCCGCGTCCTGATTGTCCCTCAAAAGGGCGGACAGTGTGCGGCCCTGATTGACCATTTCTCCGGTGATCACGGCGCTGCCGGACTGGAACCATATATCGCTTTTGAGCGTGATCAGCACATTCTCTCCCTTGAAATCCAACCCTATGGTACCCTCCAGCGAATTGTCGCTCACGTACCGCTCCAGCGACGCGTAGAGGTTATCCATCTGGTTTTCGAACATGCCGCCGCCCTTCTTGTCTCCGTCGTCTCCCTCTGACCGCCGAGGGGGGGGCGGCGGGGGTATGTTGATGTCTATCGGCGGTATTATCCCGCCTTCAGGGAACATCTCTATGACATTGCTTCCCTCTGAGACGCCAAACGCGCTCGCGAGCGAACTCATAATCGCTTTGAATTTTTCCTCCTGTATCGTGCTGGAGGCAAAGAGGACTATAAAAAGCGCCAAAAGCAGCGTCATCAGGTCTGAATATGGGATCAGCCAGCTTTCATCCGCGTGTTCCTCGTGCGGTTCTCCTTTGCGTCGCGCCATGATCATCTGTCCTCCTACCTGCCGCGTTCGGCTTTAGCCGCTTCCATCTTTTCCCGTGCCGATACGGGCAGGCTTACCATAAGGCGTTCTCTGAGCATCGCCGGGTTCTCCCCCTCTGCGATGCCGAGTATGCCGTCGAGTATCAGCTCTTTAACGAACACTTCCTGCTTTGACTTCTGCTTCAGCCGGTTCGCGAAAGGGTGCCACAGCACATATCCCGTGAAGATACCGAGAAGCGTGGCGATAAAGGCCGCGGAAATGGCGTGTCCCAGGGCTTCCGTGTCTCCCATGTTGCTCAGGGCCGCTATGAGCCCCAGAACCGCCCCGAGAACCCCCAGCGTCGGCGCGTACATGCCGGCCTGCGTGAATATCTGGGCGTTTGCGGCGTGCCGGATCTTCATCGCGTCTATCTCGGCGTTCAGGTTATCGCTGAGCTTCTGCATGTCCGATCCACCCAGCGCCATCGAAAAGCCCATCTTCATAAACGGGTCGGGATATTCTTCGAGCTTCTGCTCCAGTATCAATATCCCTTCCTTGCGGACCATCTCCGACACCGTCACCAGTATGCTTATGACTTCCTCCGCCGAGATGAGCTTCTGCCGTCCGAACAGAACTTTGAACAGCTTGCCCGTTCTTTTTATCTCGTTGCCGGGCGTCGCTATGATGACGGCGCCGGCTGTGCCGACAAGGATTATGAAAAACGCGGCCGGGTTGTTCAGGGCGGAGTAGGGGACACCTTTGAAAAACATGCCGATCAAAAGCGCCGCAAATCCGGTTATGATGCCAACTACCCCCATAACATCCATAGGTCCCACCTCCTGTGAGAATTTCCGGGACGGCTATTGCCCGCGGTTTGCCAGATATCCGCCTGCCGGCATTGACAGCAGCCCCCCTAAAAAGCCCGCTAACCCGAATGTTCCGGCGAAAAGAAGCACGGGGACGGCGGCGGCTATCGTAACGACGTATCTGGATATGAGGCCAGCCGTGAAATTCACCCTGGCGTTCCCTCCGCCGGACTCCATAATCCTGAAAAAAGATCTCGTCATCATGCACAGCTTCACCATCGAACAGGCCCACCCGACCGCGAGCCCCGCTGCGAATCTCCAGGGGCTCTCGAACCGGGCGGCGAAAATGTGCAGCCCCATACCGGCGGCCAGAAACGCCAGACAGACCGATGAGAGAGATATCGCAAGACGCCGCGCCGCGCGCAGCAGTTCGCGCCCCTCCCTTTCAAATTCCTCGCCGGCTGCCGTCGCGCTTGCCTTCGTCAAAATTTGTGACTCCCGTGCGCCCCTTGATTATCGAGTAAGCGCTCACGTCAATCCGAACCAGCGCGCGGCGCAAGCCCAGTTCCATGATCTGTATGTCCATGCTCCCCTTCTGCTCTTCTTTCGCGAGTACCGACTTATTCCGCGCGAGTTCGTTGATGGTCTGCTTTATCCTGTCCGGGTGATCCGCGATCTCGGAGAATACCGTGACCTCGTCGTCCAGTACGGAGGCGACGCCCCCCAAGACGACCAGGGTATGTACCTCGGAGCCCGCGCGGTACGCTAGCAGGCCCTCGTCGAGCGCCGCCGTGAACGGCTCGTGCCCGATCTGTATGCCGGCGTCCCCCTCCTTCGACCTGAATATGACGTAATCCACCTCTCGATCGCAGAGCGAGTTGTACGGGGTAAGAACCCTCAACCTGAGTTTTTTATCCATTCGTCCCTCCATGATGATACCGATTTGAAATCAAAGGCCTAAAGGGTGAAGCGTTGTAGCCGGTTTGGACAACGGCTCAGCCACATTAAAAACAGCCTATCGATCGCGAATTGGCATGAGTCCTCAGACTGCTTCCCGTCCTTCCTTCGCGCTCTTTATCACATCGTCTATCGAACCGGCGTTGAGGAAGTGGTTTTCCGCCACGTCGTCGAACCTCCCCTCTATGATCTCCTTGAAGCCGCGCAGTGTCTCAGACAGCGGGACGTATCTGCCCGGAACGCCCGAGAAATTTTCAGCCACGAAGAAAGGCTGGGAGAGGAAACGCTGTATCCTGCGCGCCCTGCTGACTATGAGCTTGTCGTTTTCGGACAGTTCGTCGAGGCCCAGTATCGCTATTATGTCCTGCAGCTCGTTGTAGCGCTGCAGGATGCTCTGCACGTCGCGGGCCACCTCGTAATGCGTGTGTCCCACGGTCTTCGGGCTCAATATCCTGGAGTTCGACGCGAGCGGGTCCACTGCCGGGTATATGCCCTGCTCGACTATGCTTCTCGACAGCACGGTTGTGGCGTCCAGGTGCGCGAACGTAGTGGCCGGCGCGGGGTCGGTGAGGTCGTCCGCCGGCACGTAGACCGCCTGTATCGACGTGATGGATCCGCTTTTAGTCGAGGTTATGCGCTCTTGGAGGGAACCCATCTCCGCGGCTAGGGTCGGCTGATAGCCCACGGCGCTGGGAATCCGTCCAAGCGTCGCGGATACTTCGGAGCCGGCCTGGACGAAGCGGAATATATTGTCTATGAAAAGCAGGACGTCCTGGTGCTTCGCGTCCCTAAAGTACTCAGCCACGGTGAGGCCGGTCAGCGCCACCCTCATACGCGCGCCCGGCGGCTCGTTCATCTGTCCGAATACCAGCGCGGTCTTGCTCAGGACGCCCGATCCCTTCATTTCAAAATAGAGGTCGTTCCCCTCCCTCGTGCGCTCTCCGACGCCGGTGAAGACCGAATATCCGCCGTGTTCCGTAGCTATGTTGCGTATCAGCTCCATAATGAGGACGGTCTTGCCGACTCCGGCGCCTCCGAGAAGACCCACCTTTCCCCCTTTTGCGTAGGGACAGAGCAGATCTATGGCCTTTATCCCTGTTTCCAGCATCTCGACCGCGTCGGCCTGCTCCGAGTAGTCGGGCGGATCCCTGTGGATCGACCATCTTTCTGTGCTTTCCACACCGCCCACTTCCTCTCCGCCGTCGATCACGCGCCCCAGCGCGTTGAACATGCGTCCGAGCGTACAGTCTCCGACCGGTATCGATATAGGCCCGCCGCTGTTTGTTACTTCCGCGCCCCGTACCAATCCATCGGTGGAATCGAGGGCGATGCATCGCACGACGTTGTCGCCGATCTGCTGGGCGGCCTCCGCTATCAAGGTTTTCCCCAAAACCGCTATCTCCAAGGCGTCGTATATCTTCGGGATCTCTCCCTCCGGAAATTCGACGTCGAGGACAGCGCCGGTGATCTGCGTCACCTTTCCTTTGGAACCAGCCATGCGTATCAACTCTCTTCCGTCGTGAGCAGCGCCTCCGCGCCGCTCACTATCTCGTTCAGTTCCTGCGTTATACCGCTCTGTCTCAGCCGGTTGTACTGAAGCGACAGCCGTTCGATAATATCCGCGCAGTTTTTAGAGGCCGCATCCATGCTCACTACCCTGGCGCTCTGTTCGCACGCGGCCGCGGAGAGCATCGCGCCGTATACGCGGGCCGACAGATAAAACGGAGCGACGTAATCCAGCACGCCGTCCGCGCCGGGCTCGAAGCACATCTGGCGTCCTCGGGGGTCTCTCTCACCCTCATCCGGCGCGGAAAGCGGCAGAATCCGATCCGCGCGCGGCACTAGGGAGAGCGCGGACTCGTACCGCGTATATACTATGAAGACGGAGTCCACCGCCCCATTTTTGTACAGTTCGAGGGCGACGCCGCCGGCGTCTCTGGCGGTCTCGTAAAACGGGGATTCTGACGCTCCGTCGAAAGCCCGTTCTACCGCGAAATTCCTCCTGCGCAGGTGATCACGCATCTTCCACCCGATCGTGACGCAGCGGGCATCCCTGTTCATGCGCTTGATCTGCGTGACGGCTTCCCTGCACACGTTCGAGTTGTAAGAGCCGCACAGACCTCTGTTCCCGCTGACGGCTATTATCGCGGAGCATCCCACGTCCGGCGGCGCGGCGTACATGTGACGGGCGGAGGGGGCAAAACGCATGATATTGCGGACTATTTCGCCGAAATGCTCGACGAATGGCGCGTTTTCCTGCATACGCCGCAGCGTCTTTTGAACCTTCGTCGACGCGATCATCTGCATGGACCTGGTGATCTGCCTCGTGCTGGATATGCTGTGCAGCCTCAATTTCAAACTCTGTGCCGATTCCATGTCTTTTCTCCGAGTTCGCTAAAAGAGATGTTCTTCGCGGACGAACTGCCTGTACTGTTCTATCCCCCGTATGATTTCCTCTTCAAGGTCCGGTTCGAGCCCTCTCGCCGCGACATCTTCCATGACGCCGGCGTGGTTGTCCCTGAAATGTTCGACTAGACCGTTCTCGAACCGGAGGATTTTCTCTACGTTCACGTCGTCCACGTATTTTTTTACCGTGGCGTACAGGATCAGTATTTCGTCTTCCAGTCGGAAGGGGCTGAACTGCTCCTGTTTGAGCGTCTCCACTATCCGTTCCCCATGACGGAGGCGGGCCTTTGTCTCATCGTCCAGGTCGGAGCTGTACTGGGCGAAGGCGGCGAGTTCCCTGTACTGGGCCAGCTCCATGCGTATCGGGGCGGCGACCTTCTTCATTGCCTTGACCTGAGCGGAACTTCCCACCCGCGAGACGGACAGCCCCGGGTTTATGGCGGGACGGATGCCGGAGTTGAACGCGACCGTTTCCAGGTATATCTGGCCGTCCGTTATGGAGATGACGTTGGTCGGTATGTAGGCGGACATGTCCCCAGCCTGGGTCTCTATTATAGGAAGGGCCGTTATCGAACCGCCGCCGTTTTCGGCGTTGAGCCGTCCGGCCCGCTCCAGGAGGCGCGAGTGGAGATAGAAAACGTCTCCGGGATACGCCTCTCTTCCCGGCGGCCTGCGCAGCAGCAGACTCATTGTTCTGTAGGCAACCGCGTGCTTCGAGAGGTCGTCGTATACAATGAGGACGTCGTCGCCGTTTTGCATCCACTCCTCGCCCATAGCGGCCCCCGAATAGGGCGACAGGTACTGCATCGTCACCGGTTCAGCGGCGCCCGCCGCGACGACGACCGTGTAGGCGAGCGCCCCGCGGCCGGCCAGCGTCTTGACTATGTCCGCCACTGTGGACATCTTCTGTCCTATCGCCACATATATGCACTTAACGCCCTTGTCCTTCTGGTTGATGATCGTGTCGACGGCTATGGCGGTTTTGCCCGTCTGTCTGTCGCCTATTATGAGCTGCCTCTGCCCCCTGCCTATCGGTATCATCGAATCTATGGCCTTGATGCCGGTCAAAAGCGGGACATCGACTGTCTGCCGCGCCAGCACTCCAGGCGCGACGCGTTCTATAGGCCGGTGCTTGCCGGTCTCGATAGGCCCCTTGCGGTCCAGTGGTTCGCAGATGGCGTTTACAACCCGTCCGAGCAGGGCGTCACCCACCGGAACCTCCGCTATCCTGCCGGTCCTGTATACCAGATCCCCTTCCTTTATTCCCTTCATGCCGCCGAGCAGCACGATGCTGACGCCGCTTTGCTCCAGGTTCATGGCGATCCCGGTCACGCCGTCGTCCAAGCGCACCAGCTCTCCGCTCATGACGTCGTCCAGGCCGATGGCGTGAATTATGCCGTCGCCCACCTGCATCACACGCCCGACCTCACACGCCTCAGGAGACGCGATGAAACCAAGCACTTCGTTTTTTATCAAAGTGCTTATATCATACAGGCCGCTGTTCATTCGCTCACCACCTTCTCATGGAGAATCCCTCTAAGCCTGGATATCTTCTGTTTTATCGAATAGTCGATCATGCGATTGCCGGCTATCACCCTGACACCACCTAGCAGTGAATCGTCAAGCCTTACGGACAGCACCGGATTTTTTTTGAGCGACCGGCGAAGTCCGTCCGACAGGACTGATAACTGTTCCGGTGAAAGGGGACTCGGAGCGGTTACTTCCACATCTGTTATCCCCAGTTTGTCATGGGCCGCGGCGGCGAATTTTTTGAGCACAGATTTCCTGTTCCCGCGAGAGACAGCCCTCATAAAGCGAATGAGCGCGTCGGTGCCGGGCCCCATCTTCGTTACCTCACGTCCGTCCAGTATTCCCGACGCCTCCTCATACAAAATCGGGAGCATATTCAGCGATTCGGCGTATTCGAGCAACCCGCGCGCGTAAAGTGAGTCGAGGTTTATCATCGCGCGTCCACGTAATCCTTAAAAGCCTGATCCGTCAATTGTTTTTGAAGCCCCTCGTCCATAGAGGCCTGGACGAATTTTCCGGCGATCAACGAAGCCAGTTCCACCGCCTCCAACCGAAGCCGTTCCCTGCCTCTTTTGAGTTCCAGGGCGGACGTCTCCTCGGCCTGACGAATCATCGCGTCGGCCTTTTCTTTCGTCTCTTTGACGATCTGTTCGCTCTTCTGAGCCGCATGCCTCTCGGCCCGGTACAGCATCTCAGATCGTTCGCGGTCGATGTCGGCAATCTTTTTCTCGTATTCCGCCTTCAAATCCCTGGCCTCGTCGTTCGCGCGGCGGGCGGAGGCCATGTGATCCCTTATGCCGGCCGCCCTCGTGTCCATGAACTTCTTCACGGGTTTGTATAAAATCCGTACCAGGACGACTGAGAGAAGTACGATGTTGAACCACTGTATGCCGATATGCACCAGCAGGCCAGAGTCGAAACTTATTATGCTGCCTTCCGGCATCGCTGTTCACCTCGTTTCCCGCGCCCTGTCAGCGAAGCTGTCCCACGAATGGGTTGGCCATGAGCAGTATCAGTGAGATGATGAGACCGTAAATGGCCGTAGTTTCGATGATAGCGCAGCTTATAAAGAGAGTGGTCATTACCGTCCCGCGTGATTCCGGCTGGCGCGCGATGGACTCTATCGCCTTGCCCGCGGCCACCCCCTGCCCGATGCCCGCGCCGATCGTGGCGAAGATCGCGAGCCCTGCCCCTATTGCTGAACAACCCATCACAAATGCCATAGAATCCATTACACAAACCTCCTGTCGTTTTGGTAAAACCTGCGTGTCAATCCGCGGACGCTTTCAGGCTTATAAAGGTCATGGACAGCACCGTAAAAATATATGCCTGCAAAGCGCCTACGAACAGGTCGAAATAAGCGTGGAGAAAGCCCGGTATCACGAATCGCAGCGGAAACGGAAACAGTTCGTAAATCAGCTCGAAGATGATGACGCCTCCCAATATGTTGCCAAAAAGCCTGAAGGAGAGCGAAATCGGTTTGGTCAGCTCCTCCATCAGATGCATGGGGAAAAATGGCCACACCGGCTCGAAATATTCCCTGAAATAGCGTCCCTTGTGTCTCGCAACGCCGAGGAAGTGCATAATTCCTATCGACAACAGCGCCAGAGCGAGCGTGGTGGAGATGTCGGACGTGGGCGGACGCATCCCCAGGAGCGCGGTGTAATTGGATACGAGGATAAAAGCGAATATGCTGAAAAAATAACCGCCGAGCGCACCGAAGCCGTCTCCCATTGAACCCTTTACCATGTTGTCCATGGTCTCGACGGCAAATTCGACGGCATTTTGAAAGCCTGACGGGACCGGGCTGAATGAACGCAGCTTTATCTTCACAAATATAGCGAACAGTATCATAGCCGCCATAACTACCCACGTGGATAGCAAACTTTGGGTGAGATATACATGCGTGCCGAATATCTCAAAAAGGAGCGCGAGGTTTTTATTTGCCAAGTCCATAAATAAACCTCCAATACTGTCCTGTCTGCGGACTATTATCAAGGAAACGCTGTCTGGGCGTTTTGGTATGCGGACTACGCGGGTTGGTGTTTTATGGCACTCAGCCGAAGCGTCGACCTGCGTTTGAAATTGATACCAATTCGCGATCATCAGGCAGTTTTTGATATAGCTCAAGGGTTGTCCAGACTGGTTTTAACGCTTCACCCTTCAGGCCTTTGACTTAAATTGGTATGAATTGTTGTCAGGGCAAAAAAACTCTTGGAGATTTTGCCGGGGCTGGCTCTATTTTCTGGATACTACGTTGAATTGCGCCTCCAGCGCAAGCCCAAGGTTTTGGGCTGTGCCCTGAGGAGTATGATTTTTGTCTTTTTCGTCGGAAATTTCAGCTGTTTTCCAAAGGGAAACTCCATACCCGGCAAAATCCCCGGAGGAATCCGCCGCCATGCGGTGCCCTGAACGGTTTGTCGCAGTCATTGCGCAGACGCTGTCGTTTGACATATCAGCCACTAACAGATAAGAGCTTACCCCGGGAGACATGTCACCGCCGGGCGCGCGTGTCTGAACCAGCATCACGGAGACTTGGAGAAGGAGGAAAGACACGACCGTAAGCAAAACCGCCGCCTTTTTGCCTTGCGAGCCAGCCAGGAACATGCCGCCACCCCCTCAGTACAATATCACGGGAAAGACTGATTTACCGCGGGACCTCTAATGCGCAAGAATTTAAACCCTGCTGGGATCAGCGATTCCCTTATCCCTATGTAAAGGGTAGCATAGTTTTTCGAAACGCGCCAGCGGGGTTTTGACTACAAAATGATTTCGTGCCAATTTGAAATCAAAGGCCTGAGGGGTGAAGCGCTAAAACGGATTTTCGACAACCTTTAAGCCACGTCAAAAACAGCCTGTCGATCGCGAATTGGTGTCAGTTGGGCGTAAATAGACGTATATGGCGCGCTTGAGCCGTATCTCGGCTGTGCGCCGTTTATGACGACGCTTTTTCCAATATCTTCGCGTCCAGATCGTCCGCCGTTATCACGGTTCTGCCTGTGTCTTTCGGCGTCAGCTCCTGTGTGATGTACTGGAACGTGTTTCCAAGTTCGCTGAAGGCGTTGGCTACGTCCGGGTCGAAGTGTTTGCCGCTCTCGCTCATGATGAACTCCAGCGCTTCGCCGTGCGACATCGGCGGCTTATAGACCCTCTGGCTCACCATCGCGTCGTACACGTCGGCTATCGCCATGAGCCGCCCCGGTATCGGAATTTCATCACATTTGAGTTTCCTGGGATAGCCGTTTCCGTCCCACTTCTCATGGTGTGTCCACGCTATCTCGTCCGCGAGCTTGAGGAACACGTTACCCGGCAGACGCGACACGAGCTTGCTCAAAATTTCGTGCCCGTATGTCGCGTGCTTTTTTATCTCCTCGTATTCCACCGGCGTCAGGCGAGCTGGCTTTAGCAGGATGTGATCTGGAACCCCGACCTTCCCTATGTCGTGAAGGGTCGCGGCTGTACCCAGATCGGTAGGGTGTATGGAGGAGAGGTACGCGTTGAACTTCGGGTGCTCCTTCAGTTTTACGGAGAGCGCTTCGACGTAATACCTTGTCCGCATGACGTGATCCGCCGTCTCGGAGTCCCTCGTCTCAGCGAGGCTCGCCATCGCCTCGATGATCACGCCCTGTGTCACGGCAAGCTCCTGAGTTCGCTCCCTCACTTTTATTTCCAGCATCTCGTTCTGTTCCTTCAGGGCTTTTTTAGCGGCGAGGAGGGAGAGATGCACGTCGAGTCTTGCCTGCACTTCCAAAATCGCGAACGGTTTCACCATGTAGTCGACAGCGCCGAGTTCGAACCCGCGCGCCTTGTCGTGTATATCCGTCATAGCCGTCAGGAATATTACCGGGATATCGGCCGTCGCCGGATCCTCTTTAAGTTTTATGCATACGTCGTAACCGCTCATCCCAGGCATAACGACGTCGAGAAGTATGATATCGGGAGGGGTTTTCGCGACAATCTCGAGCGCCGTCTCTCCGTCCATAGCCGTATAAATATCGTACCTGTCGCTCAGCGCCGCCTCCAGAATATCAATGTTTAAGGCGGTGTCGTCGACAGCTAAGACCGTGCTTCTGTTTTCCGTTATTTTTGATATTTTGTTATCCATATTCCTACCTTCTTTAAAAAGTTCCTAAGCCCCTAACTTCCCGTACAGTTTAGCCTGAACCATTCGAACATTGCAACCGCCAAAGCGACGGATGCGTTCAAACTTCCCACCTCGCCCGCTATCGGTATGCTCAGCGTTTCGTCACATGCCGATGCGGTCGTCCTGCCGACTCCTTTGCCCTCGGATCCGACTACCAGCAGAGTCCGCGCTGGAAGGGCGGCGCCGTATATGCTCCTCTTCGCGCCGGAGTCGAGCGCTACAGTCCATAGCCCGGCCTCCTGAAACTCTCTTACGGTGGACGCGGTATTTCCTACGGAGGCTAGCGGAAGCCTCATCGAGGCGCCGGCGCTCGTCTTTACGACCGTCCCGGTGGGAAGCGAGCTCCTTCTGAGCGGCAGCGCCAGGAAACTTGCGGACGCGGCCTCCGCGGAACGGATCATCGCGCCCAAGTTATGAGGATCCTGAACGTGATCCAGCAGCACGGCCAAAGCCCTTGACGGCGGCTTGGGGAGCAGATCGAGCGCGTCCGCGATATTCATCATCGGTTTCGCGGCGATAACCGCCACTACGCCCTGATGGTTGACCCCCTCTATCATGGAGTTCAAGGCTTTCGGTTCGACCCTCTGGAGCGGGATTCCAGCCGCGCGGCAGAGACCGGCAATATGGTCGAGCGTCGTCCTCTGCATCGTCTTTGACGCCATAACCTTAAGACACAGCGCCGGTTCGTCCTCCAATAGCTTTATCACCGGGTTCCGTCCCCAGCAAAAATCCTCCATTAAATCAGCACTTCCTCAATTCCTTGAAATATTCGCGCAGGTATAACGCGGTATACCCGGATTTTGCCCGTGAAACCTGTTCCGGAGTTCCTTTGGCCACCACGCGCCCCCCTCTTGCGCCGCCCTCTGGACCGAGATCTATCAGATAATCCGAGGAAACGAGGACGTCCAGATTGTGCTCTATCAGTAACACCGAATTTCCCTGATCTACCAACTTATGGAGGAGTATCAGGAGTTTTTTTACATCCGTATAGTGCAATCCCGTAGTCGGCTCGTCGAGGAGATAAAGCGAGTTTCCGCAAAATCGCTTTCCAAGCTCCGTCGCCAGCTTCACTCGCTGCGCTTCTCCTCCTGAGAGGGTTGTCGCCGGCTGTCCTAGTTTTATATAACCAAGCCCCGCCTCCTGAATGACGTTAAGGCGGGACGCGATTCTCGGTATGTCTTTGAAATGTTCGGCTGCCTCATCCACCGTAAGGTCCAGGATATCAGCGACTGATAACCCCTTATGGAGCACCTCCAGCGTTTCCCTATTATACCTCTTTCCGCGGCAAATATCGCAATTTACATAAACATCGGGCAAAAACAACATCGAGACCTTTAGGACACCATCTCCCGAACAGGCTTCACAGCGGCCGCCCTTTACGTTGAAGCTGAAGCGGCCCGGCATGTATCCTCTGAGTTTCGACTCCGGGAGCTCGGCGAAAAACTCCCTGATAGGGGTAAAGACGCCCGTGTAGGTGGCCGGGTTCGATCGTGGCGTTCGTCCGATAGGGCTCTGATCCACAAGCACGACGTTGCGCAGGCCGTCCGCGCCGGAAATTTTGCCGAATTTTCCGGGCCTGTCCCTGTATTCTCTGTCGAGCTGCATTCGCAGCCCCTTGTAAAGTATCTCGTACAGGAATGTGCTCTTGCCCGAGCCGGAGAGACCGCACATGGAGACGAGCACTCCTTTGGGCACGGAGATATCGACTCCCTTCAGATTGTTTTCGCGGCAATCCGATACGTTTATCCACCCCTGCGGCGTCCTTCTGCCGTCTTTTGCCTTTATTATCCCCGTGACCTCTCCGCGCAGGAACGCTCCTGACAGGGAGTCCGAGGCCGCTATCGCGTCAGGCTCCCCCTGAATCACGACGTTTCCGCCGTGTTCCCCGGCGCCGGGCCCCAGTTCCAGCACGTAATCAGCCGCCTTCAGCGCGTCCCTGTCGTGTTCGACGACTATCACCGTGTTGCCCAGGCTTCGTATCGCCGCGAGCGTCTCCAGCAGTCTGTTCGTGTCCTTCGGATGCAATCCGATGGTCGGTTCGTCCAGCACGTAGAGGACGCCGGAGAGTTTCGAGCCTATTTGCGTGGCCAGGCGTATCCTCTGGCTCTCCCCACCGGAGAGGGTGTCCGCCCTCCTGTCGAGCGACAGGTATCCCGCGCCGACGTCGACTAAAAACGACAGGCGCTTCTGTACCTCAGAAAAGGCCTGGCCCACTATCTTCCTCTGGTTTTCGGAGAGAGTGAGCGACTCCAGGGCAGGTATCAGATCCTCGACCGGCATCTCGGAGAGTTCCGCGATGTTGTAATCCCCAAGTCTCACGGCCAGGGCCTCCGGCTTGAGCCTCCTGCCACCGCAGCTGCCGCATACGTCGTCGACCCTGTAACGGATCATTTCCTCCCGCCAATTCTCGGACTCGGTCTCGTCGAAGCGTCGCGTGAGCCACGGGATGAGCCCCTCGTAATGTCCCATGTATTCGCTCTCGCCGTTTCTGTCGACGAACGTCAAAAGGAGTTTTTCGCTGGATCCGTAGAGAAGGACGTTCTTTGCATCTTCAGAAAGCTCGTCGAACGGTTTTTGCAGGTCCCAGCCGTGCCTGGAGGCTATCATCTCGGCCCTCTGGAGCATATATTTATAGCTTTTCCAGGGCAGGAAGCCGCCTTCCGCGATGGGGAGGGAACCGATGACCGCGAGTTCCGGTGAAAAGTGCTGGTGGACGCCCATGCCGGAACATTCGGGACAGGCTCCAAACGGATTGTTGAACGAAAATAGCCGCGGCTCTATCTCAGGCAAGCTGATCTGGCAGTCCGGGCAGATGTATTTTTCTGTGAGTTCGAGATCCCCTAAATCTTCGGAGTGGAGCAGGATAAAGCCGTCCGACAGGCGCAGAGCTATCTCTACCGCCTCGGATATCCTCGATTTACTCTCATCCTTTATCCTGAGCCTGTCGATCACCACGTCTATGGAGTGGCGTTTTTTCTTGTCGAGCGGCACCTCCTCCTCGAGCCAGTACGTCTCACCGTCTATGCGCGCGCGCATGTAGCCCTGGGCGCGAAGCTGAAGCAGCAGATTGCGGTACTCGCCCTTCTTGCCGCGAACTAGCGGCGCCATTATCTCGAGAGGCTTGCCGCCGTAATCGCCGAAAATTCTATCCACTATCTCGTCCAGGCTGTACCTCAACACCGGCTTGCCGCAGGAGGGGCAGTGCGGGGTTCCGGCCCTGCCGAAGAGCAGACGGAGGTAGTCGTATATCTCTGTAACGGTGCCAACCGTCGAACGGGGGTTGTGGCTCGTCCCCTTCTGTTCTATGGATATGGCGGGAGAGAGTCCCGATATGTCGTCTACATCGGGTTTGTCCTGTATTCCGAGGAACTGCCTGGCGTACGACGACAGCGACTCGACGTAGCGCCTTTGCCCCTCGGCGTAGATCGTGTCGAACGCCAGTGACGATTTGCCCGACCCTGACGGTCCGGTCAGCAGCACCAGTTTATTTTTTGGGAGATCGACGTTTATGTTTTTTAAATTGTGCTGACGGGCGCCCGTGACCCTTATCCATTCCACCAACTGAAAATCCTCCCTCATTGCCGTGCCTGGCGGCGTTTATCGCGTCGCGCAGTTCCGCCGCCCTCTCGAAGTCGAGGCGTTCCACAGCCTCCCACATGCGCCGCTCCATATCGCGTATCTCATATTTGCCGGCGGGCGCGTTTGCCGCCTCGCCGTCGGAGACGGTCCTTATCCTCTCGCTGGAGCCCTCTTCCTGCAGCTCCTCCGGCAGCAGGTTCTTTACCGCCTTGCTTATCGTCTTGGGCGTGATGCCATGCTCCGCGTTGTACTCGATCTGCGCCGCGCGCCGTCTTGCCGTCTCGCGGATCGCCATGTCTATGCTGTCCGTCATCTTGTCCGCGTAGAGTATGACGCGCCCCGCCTCGTTCCTGGCGGCTCTCCCTATCATCTGAATGAGCGACCTGAACGAGCGAAGATAACCCTCGCGGTCCGCCTCCGTTATCGCGACAAGCGAGACCTCCGGCAGGTCGATCCCCTCCCTCAGAAGGTTTACGCCTATCAGCACGGAGTATACTCCGAGGCGAAGGTCGCGCAGTATCTCTGCTCTCTCG
Organism: Synergistaceae bacterium; assembly: GCA_031269875.1. Lineage (GTDB taxonomy): Bacteria > Synergistota > Synergistia > Synergistales > Synergistaceae > JAIRNC01. The sequence continues at coordinate 5,732 of JAISYM010000105.1, read as the reverse complement.
AACGTGTCCATCTCCGAGTGAATGTACTGCACCTTCAGGCCGAGTTCGGCGTAGTAAGCGGAGAGGTCTTCGGCCGCGCGTTTAGTGAGCGTCGTGACGAGCGCGCGCTCCCCGGCGGCTATGATATTCCGCAGTTCGGCCAAAAGATGGTCGACCTGCCCCGTGGCCGGGTATATCTCCACCTCCGGGTCTGGAACGCCAGTTGGCCTTATGAGCTGCTCGGTAACTTGATATGACCGTTCGAGCTCATAGTCGCCCGGCGTGGCAGAGACGAACAGCACATTTTTCATAAACTGGCCGAACTCCTCAAAGCGAAGCGGCCTGTTGTCGAGACAGGAGGGGAGTCTGAATCCGTGTTCGACTAGAACTTCCTTCCTTGCCCTGTCTCCGTTGTACATGCCGCGTATCTGCGGGATCGACATGTGAGACTCGTCGATAAAGAGCAGAAAGTCATCCGGAAAGAAGTCCATGAGCGTGCCCGGCGACTCTCCCGGCGCTCTGCCGTCCAGAAAGCGCGAGTAGTTCTCGATGCCGGAGCAGTAGCCCACCTCCGTGAGCATCTCGAGATCGTATTTCGTCCTGCTTCCGAGACGCTGCGCCTCCAGCAGTTTTCCGCTCTCCGTGAAGTTTTTGACGCACAGGGCAAGCTCGCTTTCTATCATGGCCTTTGCGGAGATGATAGCGTCGTCTGTGGTCACGTAATGCTTCGCGGGGAATATTGAGGCGCTTTTTTTTGCGAGCAGGCTCTTGCCGGAGACGGGGTCGATCTCGTCTATTCTCTCGATCTCGTCGTCGAAGAAGGCTATCCGCAGCGCCGTGTCGCTGTACGAAGGATACAGTTCCAGCACGTCGCCGCGCACTCTAAAGAGGCCCGGGGCAAAAGCCGCGTCGTTGCGCTCGTAGTAGTTGTCCAAGAGGCGCATCATAAAATCGCGCCTTCGCCAAATGTCGCCGGTGGCGAAACGAAACACGGCGTCCTCGTAATTTTTTTTCTTGCCCAGTCCGTATATGCACGAGACGCTCGCCACGACGAGGACATCTCTGCGCTCGATCAGCGCCTTTGTAGTCGCCAATCTCAGTTTCTCTATCCTCTCGTTTATGGACGCGTCCTTTTCTATGTAAATATCCTGAGCTGGGACGTAAGCCTCCGGCTGGTAGTAGTCGTAATAGCTCACGAAATAGTGGACGGCGTTGTTCGGGAAAAAATCCTTAAATTCACTGTAAAGCTGAGCCGCCAGGGTCTTATTGTGGGCCATTACGAGCGTGGGACGCTGGAGACGTGCGATGACGTTAGCCATCGTGAACGTCTTGCCGCTCCCCGTAACGCCCAGGAGCGTCTGCATAACGCCGCCCCGTTCCGCGCTCTCCTCGAACCCGAGACACAGCTTCTCTATCGCCTCGGGTTGATCCCCCGATGCCGGCCAAGGAGAGACGAGCTCAAAGCGTTCGTCCCCCCGTCCGTAATCTATTTGAGTCCCCGCTCCCAAAAAACTGCTCCTCTCACATAACTTTTTTCCAGCAAGGATTATACTACATACTGGTTAAATTGGCCTCTCTGTAGTATCATCTTTAGCCAGTGAGTCTGGCATACGAGAGAGAAGATGAGGTGACCGCATGAGAATAAGACTTGACGATGTCGATCTCGCGCTCAGCAGCGATATTTTAAACGGAGGCAAGGAAGCGATATATGACGCCGTTAAGCGGCTGGCTCTCGATGGCGGCGGCGTGATAGCCGATATCGTGGTAGACGGGGAATCCGTCCCGGAGGAGAGCGCCTTTTGCGCCCTGTCCGGAGGGTTGGATATCAGGTTTGTCACACAGCCGATCAAGAATCTGATTCCCGAATCCGTTGCGGAGGGGGAGCGCTACATTCCGCTTCTCGAGAACGGGCTGGAGTCGGTGGCGACGCTGTTCGAGCAGGAAAATGATCAGGGCGCGCTCGCGCGCTTCACCCAATGCGTCGACGGCATAGATTGGCTGATGTCCGTTTTTGGAAAGTGCTGCGTACTTTTGAACATTCGACTGGACAGTTTCAAGTGCGGTAATTACAACGAATACATCGGTGACTTCAACAAAGCCCAAAAAGATATTTTATCGAGCCTCGAGAACGGGAAAAACATGAGGGTGGCCTTTCTCGTCCGGGATGAACTGATACCGCTTATAAACCGATTCTCCAGGTTCTGGAATGAGGTGAAAGAACAAGCGGAAACACCGCTGCAGTAGCGCCGCACTTTTGATAATCCGCCGCGAGGTAATGTTTTGACTGTAAAAAAAGGCCTTTCGTTCTTTGTAATCTTGAGCCTGCTTGTGAGCGGAGCGGTGTTATACGCCAGCATGGACCGCTCCTCATTTGAAATGTTCAGAAGAGCCGACCCGTATAAACTTGGCGTGGCTTGTGTTATGGTCGTGCTTGTCTGGCTGTTCGATGCCCTGAAACTCAAATCTCTCACAAAGGCCGCCGGCGAGGATATGTCCTTCGCTTTCTCGATGCAGCTTACGCTGATAAACTATTTTGGCGCGGCTGTCACCCCGATGCAAAGCGGAGGCGGCCCATTTCAGGTGTACATGATGTACAGGCGCGGCATAGGGGTAGGGAAATCCATCGCGATAACGATCGTCAGGACCGTTCTCACGCTGCTGATACTGGGCGCCACGATTCCGTTCACTCTCATATTCGATATCGACATTCCAAAGTCGGGATGGTGGATTCGCGGTTTCGTCTTTTACGTGGTGTTCTTCATCATGCTTTCATGGTTCGTCATAATCCTGAGCCTGGTGAAGCCGAGACTCATTAAAAGGGTCTCCGGCATAATAGTGATGCTCCTCACGAGAGCCGGTTTTCTGAAACCTAAGCTCGTGTCCGCCATATTGAGATGGATAGGCAAAGAAGTGGACGCGTACAACGAGAACATCAGGGATTTCATCAGGGGCGGACGGAATCACTTCTTGATAGGGATACTGTTCGGATTGCTCCAGATGTGGATATATCTTTCCATCATGCCCTGCATAATCTGGGCGATGGGCTTGGAAGTGATGTACGTGGAATGTGTCCTGATACAGGCGCTCTTCCTCTTTCTGCTGTACTTCATCCCTACGCCGGGCGGCAGCGGGGCGGCCGAGGGAGGCGCCGCCATGATCTTCAGCATATTCGTCCCCTGGAGCGTCGCGGGCGTACTCGGTCTCGGCTGGCGCTTTTTGACGGAATACACGGGCATAATACTGGGACTCTTGATCGCGATAAAGGAGTTTGGATTGAACTTCGCAAGCGGCGTTTTCGAGAAGGACAAGGGCGATACATGAGCGCTCCAGGCGGCGCCGGAGGCGTTATATTTAAATGGAGAGGCCTGTTGTGGGGTATATTCGGCCTTTGTGTTCTGGTGCTTCCGGTTGATTTTTCAGCGCGGCGGATGATTTTTGCCGTGCCGCTGCTTGTGGGCGGCCAGCTTCTTCGTTTTTGGGCGGCCGGAGTGATACCGAAATACCGCACGCTCGAAGTCGGCGCGCTCCGCCTCGTCACCTGGGGGCCATACGCCCTGATTCGCAACCCGCTTTACGCTGGCAACGCGATTATGGGTTCAGGCTGGTCGCTGATGGCAGGGTGGTGGTGGGTCGCTGCCTTTGCCGCGGTTTTTTTCTTTTTATACTCCCTCGTCATAATCCCATACGAGGAGACCTTTTTGATGGGGAAGTTCCGTGACGAATACATCGCCTACCGGAACACGACGCCGGCGCTCATCCCGAACTTCAGCGCCATCGCCGGGAAGCGGGGAAAAACCGCCGGATTCGAGCGGTTCGACCGCGTTAGCTCGTGGCTCATGGAGCGCCACTCGCTCTTTATGAACATTATCGTGACCGTGCTGGTCTGCGTCAGGCTTTTTATACAATAAAACCGGTTTACCTGGAGGCGCCGATTATGCTTTGGAGCCTGTATGACGAAAAAAGTCCCATTTCGGAATAAGGGATATATATTGTGAATCCCCACAAGTCACCGGGCGCCATCCTGTCGTATGTCACGTCGGTGACGCCGCTGTAAGCCTTTCCCGCCGCGTCGCAAAGGTCGAACGTCACCCTGACCGCGTCGTAGCTGTGATCCGATTTATTTACAATCGTACCTGAGACGAAAAGGCCGTTTTCGTCCTCGCCGAGTTCGTGTTCCTCGAGCGACAGCCCGGAGTCAAACGCGACCGGCACGTCGCTCTCCTCTGTCTGCCGCCAGCGCGTTTCCTCGTCCGTTTTGTCCGGAGCGCCAAGCGTCACGCCGTCCCCCGATGAAACGTAGCGCGGAGTCACTGCCTCATCGCCGCGCGCAAAACCCTGCGGCTTGAATCCGTAACCGGTAAAAAAGCCGGTCATGAAGCCAATGCCGAAAAAAATACCCAGAAGAACCAAGATTTTCCCGCCCGGCAAATTTTGTGAATTTCGCGGGCTTTGCGAGCCTTCGTTATTCCCAGTCATCGCCGCCGGAGCGTCCTGACCTCCCCAGAACAGTCATGTAGGAGACGTCTTTCATCTTTTTATGGTTAGGCAGCTTCAATGAGTACCCTGTAACGGCTCCGGCCACGGCAGTTCCCTCGATCTTGAACCCTGTCAGCAACTCATTTTTTGCCGAATAGAAGCTGAACGTCGCGCGAAAGCGCACGCCGGTTCGTTCCGGGTTGCGGACGTTCACGCTCACACTGCCGTCCTCAGATATAAGGAGCTTCTCGTAGGAGAGCGCCGTGCCCGGTATTGTCCCTGTGATTTTATAAGGCGGAACAGCCGGCGTCCGCGCCTCATTTTTTTTCTTTGCCGCCGCGTCGGACGACGCAGCCCCAAACATACCGGCCAAGCCGGCAAGGCCAACGAAAAACGCCGCCAGCGTTATGACGATTATTTTTTTGTTACGTCCGATGCTCGTAACCGCCGCCCCCCTTACTCAGCTATATGGAAAGCTCCAGCGCGAGCCTGTGGTTCATCAGGCTGATCTCGGGATTCTTTTGGGGGTGTAACGTAAGGATTACGCCGAAGTCGTCGTCGTTCCACACGTATGACACGCCGTCGTCCCTTTTGCTTTCAAGCGAGGGTTTTGAGTATTTCTTCAAGGCGTACTCCTTTATCTCGTCAGATTTTACAGATTCCGTGAACGATAACCGCACCATTACGAGCTGATTTTTTCTGAAAGAGAACTTCATTTCGTCTATGACAAAGCCTTCCCACTCACGGCCGTCTCCGGGTATGACATACTGAGCGGGGCCTCCGGACGCGCTCTCGCTGAACATAATATAGTCTTCGAGCTTATCGGCCGAGTCTCCCCACTTGAGCCCCGCAAATCCATCCGGCCTGTCTTTCATGGGCGGTGTCTTAAAATCTATCTCCTCGGCGTAAAGCGCCCCGCACAAGCCTGCCGCGATAAGCGCCGCCGCTATCAGAAAAAACATAGTCCTTCGAATAATACCATTGTACCTCATGCTAAACGCCTCCGACCGGCGATGCGAAGATCGCTCCCGGAGGCATTGTATCACAATAATCGTCCCCCAATAATATAGTGTCAGCTCAGCCAATCCACAACGGACAGTCCGTTTTACCGTTTATAAAGTTTTCGGTTAGCATAATAAATCAGCTCTGTCCTATAGTAATTCCACTTTAAATTAACATAATAATATGGTATAAATACAATCATGAGGGGTGGTTGTATGAGGCCAATATCTGACGAAAAAAGAGAGTTGATAATTGACGCAAAACAACGCGGCGAA
>JAISYM010000104.1 GCA_031269875.1 Synergistaceae bacterium | reverse complement strand
TGGCTGTTGTACGTGTTCATCGTCCCGATGTTCTGAAGGAAGATGATCTGGCCGAACGCCGCTAAGACCGTCGAGATGACTATCGCCAAGACGCGCGTGCGCTCCACCGCGATCCCGGCCGAGTCGGCTATAGCCATATCCTGCCCCACGGCCCGCATGTCCTGGCCCAACTTCGTGCGGCGGAACCAGACGATAAAAAAGCAGAACAGGGCTATCAGGACAAATGTGCCGATCGGGATGTTTATCGTGAACGGGCCCGAACCGAAATCAAATCTCAGCGATGCGGGAAGCGCGTTGTCCAGAACGCGCCGTATCCCCGTAAGGTTGATGGCGTTGCGTATGCCGTACCCGCGCGACAAGACGAGCTGAGGGTTCGTTATCGGTATGCGCAGCGGTTTGTCGATAAACGGAATGTTCAATATGCCGCTTACGCCGAACAGGTAGAGGACGACGAACTGATATACCCCGTTTATGAAAAAACCCAGTATGTACGACGTAACCATCTCACGGCCCTTTGCCATATTGAGCAGTTTGCCGCATACGAGGCCCAGGAGCGCGGCGATGGGCATACTTATTATCGCGGCCAGTATCATGCCGGGGATGCCGGCTACAGACCAGTCCGTGACGAGTATCAGCCCAATCTGCCCGGCCATCGCGCCTAAGACCATGCCGAAATTGAGGCCCATTCCGGCCATTATCGGAATTAAAAGCGAGAGGACAAGAAAGGAGTTTCTGGCAAGCCGGGTCAGCATCTCCTGGATGAGGTAACCAGCCGAGAAGCCCGACAGCGGTATGGCGGCCGCGGACAGGCCCAGGAATATTATGGGGACGGCGTTAGAGATGAAAAAATGCTTGATGTTCTCCGAGGCGGTGAATTTTTGACCCGCCTGAGCAGCCTGATTATTCGCGGAGTCCATTATCTTTTCACCTGCGTCTTTCTGGTCAGGGCGTAGAGTATCATCCCATTGCTGACTATTATCCTGATTACCTCCGACATGTCGCTCTTGAGCAGGTTGTTAATGACGGAAGGCGTCATCGTCAGTATCCCCTGGAACAGGAAAGTCCCGACGATCACGTTCACCATCGTCGCCTTGTTCACCGAAGCTCCCCCCAGGAGTATGGCAGCGACCGCCGGAAAAGCCATATAAAGCGGACCCATGTAGAGCTGTATAAAACCAAAGCTCTGCTCGTATACGAGTATGCCTACCGCGCCAAGAACAGTAGAGAGCATGACCGAGATCGTCCGCATTCTGTCCACGTTGATGCCGGAGGCTCGCGCGAACTCGGGGTTCGACCCGACGGCGGTGATGGCCGTACCCGTCTTCGTCCTGAAGAACGCCCACACGAGGAATACCATAAACAGGAAAAAGAGGAACATGCCGGTCGGGAGGTAGAACTTACCGATGGTAACGCTCTGGAAGTCGCTCAGGACGTGCCGCCAAAAACCGTCCGTGCTTATCGTGGTTCTGAGGCCGGAACCCCCGTAACCCCAGACCATGACGGCACTGTTGAATGGAAGCAGCAGCCACGCCATGCACATGACGGCGACGGAGGAGAAGCCGACGTAAGTGGCGATCATCATCTCCTCGCCCTTTACCCTGTTCAGTATCTGAGCGTAGATGAAACCGAAAACCGCCGCGCATGGGATGGCTATGGCAATCGCCGCGGCAAAGAGAATCGCGCCCCGCGAGCCCGTCTGAAGCGCGCCCGCGATCACGGACCAGAGGCCCCGCGCGGCGCCCGATTTAGCTATCGCGTCCGCCGAAGTGGCAATTTGGATGGACGTAGTCGCGCCGATAAGGCCGGAGATGATCCCGAGCGGCAGGCCGAAATTTAGTCCGCAGCCTGACTGCACCATCGGCACCATCGCGAGGACGAGGACTCCGTTCATGCCGACCCTGACCAGCGTGTCCGATATCGACGTGTCGAGCCTCACGCCGACGAACGGAGTGGCCGCGAAAAGACACATCAGAAAGATGGCTATTATGATCCTGGGCCATCCGAAATTTTCTATGAATTTTTTGAATTTAACCATCAGTCATTACCTCCAACCGTATCCGACACCGCGACCGGACTCTCTCCCATCATCAATACGCCGAACTCTTCCGCCAGGCTGTCGGCGGGGCGTATACCGCTGATCCTGCCGTTGTCCACAATAGCTATCCTGTCGCAGACAGATCTCAGCTCCTCCAGCTCCGACGAGGTAATTATGATCGTGGTGCCAAACTCCTCGTTCACACTCCGAATCGTGTCCAAGACCAGCTTCTTGGCCCCGACGTCGATGCCTCGCGTCGGTTCCGAGACGAAGAGTATCTCGGGGCCGACCACGAACGCTTTCGCCAGGCAGACCTTCTGCTGGTTGCCACCGGAAAGTTCCACGGCGCGCTGCTTATGGCTTGTGCAGCGAATTTCGAGCCTCTTGATGTAATCGAGGGCCGCTTCCCTCATACCGGCGTCGTCGCGCCATTTTATGAGGCCGCCCAGCATTTTTTTTAGAAATTTATCTTGAATTTGCATCGCCGTGAAGGCGATATTCCAGTCTATCGGCTCGTCGAGAAGGAGTCCCACTCCCCTTCTATCCTCTGAGACGAACGCCATGTTCAGCCTAAGCGAGCCAGCGGGAGAATTCAGCGTCACCTTTTGACCCATTGCCGAAACATTTCCGCCCGCCTGATACAGCCCCATTATGCCGTTCGCTATGCCCAGTTTCCCCTGGCCGGCAAGACCGCCGATCCCAAATATCTCGCCCTTCTGGACGGAGAACGTCACGCTGCGGACAGTCTCCCCCGGCATGTCCACCCAGAGTTTCTCCACTTCGAGGACGTTTTCCGTATCCTCTCTCCGGCGGCGCTCCGCCCCGCGCGTCTCCACGTTCCTGCCGACCATCCAGCTCGCTATCTGAAACACGGTGGCGTCCGCCGGCTTCGTCTCCTTCACGACGGTGCCGTCGCGGAGCACTATTATTTTGTCGCAGAGATCCATAACCTCCTGAAGCCTGTGCGAGATAAAAATAAGCGCGATGCCTCTCGCCGCGAGCCCGCGCAGCGAGCTTATCAAAATCTCCGCCTCGGATTCAGCGAGCACGGCCGTCGGCTCGTCGAGGACGAGAATCTTCGTGTTTTTCCTGTCTATCTCGCGCGCTATCTCCGTGAACTGCTTATGGCCGACCGGCATCTCCGAAGCGGGCGTATCGGGATCGATGGAGAACCCCAGCAGCGAAATGGCCTCGTCCGCCCTATGCCTCATCGCTTTTCGATCGAGCGTCCTGATCCTGTCCCCGAATGCCTCTACGAGAAAGTTGTACTTAGTGGACTCCCGATTCAGCAGTATGTTCTCCGTCGCGGTAAATCCGGGCAGCAGTGAAAACTCCTGATGAACCATGCCTATTCCGGCGTCGATTGCGTCAAACGGCGATTCGAAGCGGGCTTCCTTCCCCTCGATCCATATCTTCCCCTCGTAGCCTCCGGTCTGCGGAATTACAGGCATTCCGAAAAGTATGTTCATCAAGGTGGATTTTCCGGCGCCGTTCTCCCCCACAAGCCCAAGTATCTCCCCAGCCTCCAGGGAAAAATTGACGTCATTCAGAACCCTGTTCCCGAAAAATTCCTTACCGACAGCCTCCACTCGAAGCAGCGGTTCCTTATCCGGCATACGCCTCATCTCCTTTAAAACAAAAATACCCGCCAACTTCATTATACCAACTATGAATACATTAAAAAAAGACCGGCCCATAAATCAGGCCGGCCCGAGCGTTCTTTTCTTGTGCCGTTTATTCCGCGGGCGTCATCTGGATCGAGAGATACGTAGACGGTACCTCTACGTCCGCGACTCCGAGATAGCCCTTGCCCAAGATATACGTATCCTGGTATACGAGGAAGAAGTTATCCATAGTCGTGCTCGCCGCGTCTACATAGTAGTTGCCGTTCCACTTCGCGCCCGGCGAAAACTTGCCGTAGCACTCCAGCAGTTTATCCGTGTCGCCTAACGTGGCGCTGCCCTCCGCGATCAATTTTCCGAACTCGGCAAGCCCGGCCGTGTGGCAGAAGCCCAGCGAGTACGCCCACGTGCCCATGCGGCCGCCGGCGCCCGCCGCTACCACCGCGTCCTCGACCTTCTTGAGGATAGCCGGCCAGTCGCCCGACTCGTCCTTGAGATCGATCCCGAACGCGCCGGGATAGCCCATCAGGGGCGAGGGCAAGTCAGCCTCTACAAAATAACCACCGCTTGAAGCAAGCTGACGAAGAAGCGGTTCCGTGTGAGCGTCGTTCGTACAGAAAAAGGCTGTGTCCTGCCCGTACTGCTCCACCCATGCCGGCACCTTTTCGAGTATAAACTGCTGCGCTCCGGCGACGCCTACGTCGCTCGTCGGATCAGGGGCTGTCTCGAAGACAAACTTGACGCCCAAATCCTCGCACGCCTTCTCCATTATCGCGCGCCTGCGGCCCAGCGTCTCGTAGCTCATGTGGCGCGGGAACGAGATATGCACGAACGTCTTCGCGCCAAGCTCCTTGGCCGAGTGCGGGATCAGATAACCGCGCGAGACAAAGTCCGCGTTAACCGTGAGGTCGGCGACAGACGCGATTACGTTCGGATCCTCATGGGCCTCGCCCGCGAGGCAGATTATGTCTGGGCGCTTCTCCTTGATCCTCCTGAAGCCCTCAGCCGTACCCGGTATGCCCTGGTTCACGACGACTACCTTCATAAGCGGGTCGTCGGCCATGCTGGCGATCTGGCTGATGGTCGTCTCCATCTCGGACATGAAGTTGTCGGGGTAAGTGAGGTGCTTGACCATCCCGCCAGCTGCCACGTCGCCGTAGAGGCGGATCATCTCCTCCGCTCCGCGAAGGTCATCTTCGCTCTGCGACACAGTCCCGGTCACGATGCCGATGTGAAACGTCTCTGCCGTCTCCTCCGTCTTGGGGGGCGCCTCTTCCGTCTTGGGGGGCGCCTCCTCCGTAACGACCGCAACCTCTTCGACTACCTCGGTCTGAGGCGCCGGACGGTTTATAGCCCAGAGCACCAAAACGAGGACTACGGCCACTCCTATCCAAATAGCGTTTTTCTTATTCATCACAAAATCCCCCCGTTATCGTTAGTAATTGTCTCGTTGTTATAAAAAGGCCGATTTATTGTCAGCCCTTTACTTTATGGACATGTATTTCTCCGGGATCTCCACTTCCGTCGCGTTCATAAAACCTTTTCCGAATATGTACGTGTCCTGATAGACGAGGACGAGATTATCCATTGTGGACCCTGAACCCGGGTCTTTATAGACGGAACCGTTCCAGTTCGCGCCGGGCGTGAACTTTGAATACGCCGCCCACAGATCGTCCAGGTTCCCAAGCGTCGCGTTCCCCTCTACGATGTTCTTCCCGTATTCGGCAAGAGCGCAAGTCGTACTCCAGCCGTAGGAGAACGCCCACGTACCCATGCGTCCGCTTCCGCCGGCCTCTACGACTGATTCCTCTACCTTCTTGAGGATTGCCGGCCAGTCTCCGGCCTCGTTCTTGAGATCGATCCCAAACGCGCCGGGATAACCCATCAGCGGCGACGGAAGGTCTGGCTCCACAAAGAGCGCGCCCGTCTTTGCGACCTGCACAAGGAGAGGCTCCGTCTGAGCGTCGTTGGTCGCGAAGAACGCGGTGTTCTGCCCGTACTGGTCAACCCAGGTCGGAACCTTCTCCAGGATAAACTGCTGCGCGCCCGGAATGCCGACGTCGCTGGTAGGATCCGGAGCTGTCTCGAATATGAACTCCATTCCAAGATCCTTGCACGCCTGTTCCATGATGGCGCGGCGGCGGGCAAGGAGTTCATACCCCATGTGACGCGGGAATGAAATATGCACGAACTTCTCGGCGCCAAGCTGCTTTGCCGTGTTGATGATGAGATAGCCGCGGGCGACGTTATCGACGTAAATCGCGAGGTCAGCCACAGCTCCTATTACGCCGGGATCCTCCTGCGGCTCTCCGGCGAGGCAGATAACGTCGGGGCGGCTCTCTTTGATGCGGCGAAACGCCTCCGTCGTGCCGGGGATAGCGTCGTCAACCACGACCACCTTGACGAGCGGGTCATCCGCGAGTCCCACTATCTGAGATATTGTCGTCTCCATCTCGGACATGAAGCTGTCGGGCATCGTCACGTGACGGATCATGCCGCCGTCGGCGACGTTGCCGTAGAGCTTGATCAGGTTCTCAGCTCCCCTGTATGTATCCTCCGCCTGCGAGACGGTCAGAGTGGCGACTCCTATGTGAAACGCAGCCGTCTCAGGCTCTCCGCCGGTACCCTCCGCGGCGGGCTCTTCAACGACAACCTCTTCCACTACCGCGCCCGATGTTTCACCAGCGGGCTGAACGGAAGGGCGGGAGACCATCCATACGGCTATAAGCACAACCACAATAACGCCAATCCAAATAGCATTTTTTTTGTTCACTAGCTGTCCCTCCCAATTTTGAAAAAATCCGCTTAACACAAATACGCTTGAAAAAATACGGAACAACTGCGACAGTTCATAGGTATCTCTTATAACCAACAAAACATTTATCTTGACAGACCGTTCATCCGATCCCTCCCACAGCCCCTGTCTTTTTTGTTCGCGCCAATATGTTAGCACAAAAAACCGTTTCTGACTTAGCCTCGCGATGACTTTATACAAAATATGAAAAAGTCATCAAAGGCGTAAGCACCAAAGTTTCTTTAATCAGCCAGTATGCCGATAAAATTCTCCCGGTTTGACATTATCATGTTCCCGCTAATCAAAAAACCGAAGGGGATCGATCGAATTATGAACTACCCTGTGCTTGAGATAAATACCGGACTTGTCCGGCAATTCGCGGAGACCGTGATTGCGGTATGCGCCAAATCTGGAATAGTACCCACCGCCGTAATCAAAGGATACAACGCGTTAGACGAGGTAACGGACGCCCTTTACGACGCCGGATACAGGTCATTTGCCAGCTCGCGGACAGCTCACCTCAAAAAAATAAAGGCGCGGTACGGTCACGCGGAGACGATGGCGCTTCGAATCCCTATGCCCTCGGAGGCGGCGTCTCTGGTTGAACTGGCGGATGTCAGCCTGAACTCGGAACTGGAGACGATAGGACTCCTCGACGAAGCCGCCCGCGCGGCCGGGAAAACCCACAAGGTAATCATGATGCGCGACTTGGGAGACCTCCGCGAGGGCATCTTCGACCCTGATAGCTTTATAGACGCGGCATGCACAGTGGAGATCGAATATGAGAACATCAGGCTCCACGGCGTCGGCGCGAACTTGTCGTGTTACGGTACCGTCGTCCCCACGGCGGAGAATCTGTCTGAGCTCGCCGCAAACGCCGCTGTGATAGAAAAATCCATCGGGCGCAAGCTAGACGTCGTCTCCGGCGGCGCGAGCACGTCCCTGTACCTCGCGGTGGGCGGGACGATGCCTCGCGGCATAAACCACCTCCGCGTCGGCGGCGCGAACCTCATGCGATCCGAGGCCCGGGATATCCCGGACGACGCGCTTCCGGAGCTCTCCGACGACGCGTTCATCCTGTGGGCTGAAATAATCGAAACAGCCCAAAAACCCACGCACCCGATCGGGAAACTTGGGAAAGACTGCTTCCTGCGCACGAAGGAATTCGAGGACAGGGGCGCAAGGAGAAGGGCGCTCCTGGCAGTGGGCGCGTTCGACATAGGAGACTACAGCGCCTTATCGCCGCTCGACCCCGGCGTAAAGCTGCTGGGGTCGAGCAGCGACCATCTAATCGCCGATATTGAGGACAGCGGCCGTGAATACCGCCTGGGCGACAAAATCCCGATGGCACTTCGCTACCAGGCGATGCTCTACTCCACGGCAAACGCGCAGATCGAGAAGAGATATGTTTAAGGAAAGGCTGATTTATTATCAGGGCCTAAAGGGTGAAGATTTAAACCCTTGCGGCGTCAGGCTTCCCAAACGGCATAATTTAAACTGCCCAGCCCTTGTTCACGCGTTCCCGGACGGCATCGACACACTCTTTTGGGATCCAATTCGTGAACCCGGCAAGGAGCGCGTAATAATTGACTTGAGCGGCTTCCTCCGCGTATACGGCAGCGGTCATCGCGGCGTCCATAGTTTTGCCAAGCGCTATTAAACCGTGATTTCGCAGCATAATGACCTCGAGTTTATCGCCAAATGTGTCCACCGTTCTTTTGGCGAGAGCGTCCGACCCCGGCTCTTCAAAAGGCGCCGCGACAGGTATTGGATAATACCCGCAGCCCGGTACGGTACAGACATCTAGGGGTTTATCCCTCATAGACATAAGGGTAGCGAAAAGCGAATGCGTGTGAATCACCGCGGCGGCGTCCGCGCGAGAGCGCATTAGCGCCGTATGCATCGGTGTCTCTGATGACGGCTTGTAAGGGCCTTCCAGCCATTTCCCGTCCAGATCGACTATCGATATTTCTTCCGGTTTCATGTTGTCGTAAGGAATGCCGCTCGGTGTAATCGCCGCTACCGGATCGACCGAGTCTCGCATCGACACATTACCCGAAGTGCCTTGTATCAAACCCATAGCATTTGCTTTAAGAACAGCGCTCAGCACAGTTTCCCTAATTTCTCGATACTTCATCAAATTTCCGCCTCCGTTTTATGGTCTGTGTATACCGGCCTGCCAACCCTCAAGATAAGCATATAGCAAGCCGCGTGAAAATTGCAAATGTCTGTCCTTTGTCCAACCCTGGACTGGAAGCTGTGTTTATGAAGCGTTATAATCGTTTTGTTCCAGGAAATGCGGCTCTTGAAGCGCAGGTATAGGCACATCTATTATCCGGGAACAAATCTGCCGGCAGGGGGACACAACGATGAGCGATAGCCGTATGCCGCTTTTTGGGGACCGGCGCATAAGCGCAGAGTGGAATAAATACGGGCGGGAGCAGGCCGAACCGTTCCATTGTGAAAATCCCCACTCTGCTGCGTGGTGTCGTTTTCCCTCGGCTCGGGTCGTCCTGACGGCGATTCTGGCCTTTTGTCTGACGCTATCGCTTTTTGTGAAAGACGCCGCCGGCGCAGCGCTGAGCGGGAACGCGGCGATTTACGGCCTTGAAGGGGCCTTCTCGGACGACGTCCGCGTCAAAATATCACTCCGGGGCTATAAGACCTCAGACGGGTCGCTTCAAATAGAGGGGTTGATCTCGAAGATGGCGAGTTCCGTGGAGTATATTATGGAGGACGGCCCCATCGACCTCTCGCTCCGCTTCCCGGCGTCTTTAATCAACGATCTTCCCGGCGGAGTGCACGACATTACGGCGTCCTCGTGGGATTTCCAGGGGCGGAGCGAAGTTGTGATACCCCCCGCCGCGGTCGGCAAACTTTTTATAAAAACGGCGACGCCGGCCGCGGTCGTAGACTACGTCGGAGAGAAGCTCTCAAACCTGCGCAACAACGATGGAGTTCCCTACCGGCCGGAAATGAGACGTCTGGCGTACTACTCGTTCAAAATGGGAAACGGGCCGGTGATCGTCGGATCGCCAGACGCCTATAACGCGTATAGGATACCGGAGGAGTGGATGAGGGGGGAACGCTTATCAATCGTCCACTTGAACGAGATGGAAAGCCTGAACAGCGAACCGCAGACCGTGACAATACCGAAGCGGCCGCCCTCGCCTTGGGTGTTCGCGCTCGATGAATCAGCCCCGGGCGCGAATGACGGGAAGATATTCGGGGTGTCAAAGAAAATGGAATACAGCGCCGACGGGGGAAAGCACTGGACAGACTGCCCGGTATGGAAGATAGAGTGCCTCGCTCCCTCGGACGGCTACCATGTGCGCTTCAAGGCGATAAAGGGCGTATCGTTCGCGAGCGGACAGAAGAAACTCGTCATAAAGGCCGCCCCGGATACGCCCGAATTTTAATCCTTAAAAAAGCGCCTCGCGAAAAACACGAGGCGCTGTCTTTTTACAGGCCGGCTGGTCTGGTTCTCGCTATTACAGGCTCTCCGTTCTTTCCCCTCCACGCTATGCCAATGCCCATGTAGGTCAAAATTATAGCCATTATCGGATTTATATAGTTGAAGAAGGCATACGGCAGATACTGCATCGTCGGCACTCCCAGCGTGCTGCCCTGATACGCGCCGCACGTGTTCCACGGGACGAGGGCCGACGTTATGGTTCCGGTGTCCTCCAGTACTCTCGAAAGCATTCGCGGATGGAGCCCCTTCTCGTCGAATGTCGATTTAAACATGCGCCCGGGGAGGACTATCGCTATGTATTGGTCCGAAGCGATCATATTGGTCAAAAGACAGGCGGCGGAAACAGCCGTTACATATCCGCCCACGGTATGCACTTTTTTCATGATGACTTTGAGCATAGATTCCAGGAAACCGCATTTATCAAGCACTCCGCCAAATATCAGCGCGCAGATAATGAGAGAGATGGACCAGTTCATGGACTGTAATCCGCCGCGAGCCAGCAGCTCTTTCAGTACGGCCGCCGCGTTCGTGATCGAATCTACGGAGAATGACGAGAGGCCGTTCTCCGCCATCAGCTCTCCAAGGGCCGGTAAATCCTCCGCAAGTTCCGATATCCTGGCCGGAAGATCCGGAGAATAGCCATTCTGCATAATGTCCAGAATCGTCCCAAACGGCGCCCCCTGAAAGAGACTCAGCGCAATGCCGGCAAGCGCGCCGCTGAAGATGCTGGGCAGCGCCGGCTTGCCTGAAGCGGCCAGTCCGATGACGAGAATCGGAGGGATGAGCCCTATCGGGGAAATGGCGAACTCTGTTTTCATCAACGTCTGAATCGCGAGAACCTTCTCCATTTCGAAGGAATCGGACGCGTACCCCATTCCCATGATGCCGGCTATGATCAGGACCAAAGCATACGAAGGGATCGTCGTCCAGACCATCGCCCTTATGTGCTGAAAGATATCCGTCCCGGCCATCGCCGGCGCGAGATTGGTCGTATCGGACAGCGGCGACATCTTATCCCCAAAATACGCGCCGGAGATTATAAAACCGGCGGCAATCGGTTCAGGCACCCCAAGTCCGGCCGCTATGCCCATAAGCGCGATGCCTACCGTTCCCGACGTTCCCCAGGAAGTTCCGGTCGCGAGCGATACGATGCTGCATATTAAAAGAGTAGCTATCAGAAAAATGCTAGGGTTCAGTATGGCCAGGCCGTAATAGATCATTGTTTGTACGACGCCGCTCAAAAGCCAGGTTCCAATCAGGATACCCACAGTGTAAAGTATCAGAATCGCCTGCATTCCCATGAGAATGGAAGCGAGTATGCCCTCCTCGATAACCTTCCACGGATACTTCAGCACAAAAAGCGCCACCGCCGCCGCTATCGTGGCGGACAGCACAAGGGCAATATGAACGTCCGTCTCCCAGTACCTCACGGACATCGCTATCAGAACGGCCGCAATAATAATGACGATAATGGCTTCAATCAGAGTAGGCTCGCGTCCAACCTTTGTTTGTTTTATTTCTTCACTGCTCATCATTCCACTCCCCCTTTACGATTTCAATCCAGCGGCGCATAAAACCGGCCCCCGCGACGTGGTCTGCGCGCTCTTTTAAACTACGGCCTCCTCCGACTGCAAAATCGTGACGCCCCTTCTCCTGAGTTCCTCCAGGAAGCGCTCTGTTGCGGCCTTCGAGCTGCCGATATATTCAGGCGGGTTGACGCCAGCGGCAGTGATTCCTGATTCAAGTCACAGACAACGACTTCGTACCCCTCATCCTCGGCCAGATCTAAGGCAATGACGGAACCTACAAGACCATTTCCTAGCACAATTACATTCTTTTTCTTCATGGTTTCCCTCCTTCATAATATTGGCCAATCTGCCGGTGATAATAAACCGCTCCGCCGTGAAAATTCAAATAACGCCACTCCCAACACCTTACAAAAATCACCTTTCGAAAGTGGATCTGTGATATTTAATCTTTTTTCAAATATTAATAGAATAAAATGTATCAATAACTCCTAATGCATTTATTTTAATGGGAACTGGGACTAAGTCAAGGTTTAATTCAAAGTTTTTGTCAAAGTCATTAGCCGCGCTTACCTGCGCATACTATAACCATAATGGAATATAGGTTAGACATTCATCTATGTATTCATTACAATATTGTAAAATCTAAGTTTGTTTGAGGCTTTTCAAAATCGTCATAATTCATCTTCCAGTAAACTATGGAACGGCTGATTTATCGCAAGGCGCCAAATAAATTTCAGTAGCGTAGAGCGCGAATTTCTGAGATAATCTGATCTGTTCCACTGTGCAGAGATAGGAGGCTGGATTTCTTGGAAGAATTAAAAGTCCTTTGCGATTCGACGGCGAGCAAACAGATGCCTAAATGGATGTCGGCCGCGGCCGTCGTGTTCGGCTCGGCGCTGATATATAAAGCATATAACTTTTATTCGCAGGAGGGATTAAACTCCGGTTTTTTTTATAACGCCGCTCTTGGCGTCGTTTGCATCCTGGGCGCCGGAATCAGCCGCAGACTTTTCCTCTCGGACGTGGGAATTGTCCGTGAGACGCGCAGTTGGGGGAAGGTCATCCGCAGGGTTCTTCCCTGGAAGGATATAAGGCACGTGACTCTCGTATACAGGGGCGAGAGGATGATGGCATTTTTCGAGATCGGGGCTACGGGTTGGAAGGCGCCGTTTACGCGCAGTCAGGAGAACCAGATTCTGGACGTTATTGGACAGATGATCCCGGACACGGAAATTGACACGCTTTAACCCGTTATTTAGATTCGTTTTAGGAGTGATATTGTGTTTAAGAACCTGAGCTTGCAGACAAAAATTTTTTCATTGGTCTCGACCGTCGTTATCGTCTCATTTTTGATACTCACGCTCGTTGTTTCGGGCAAGGCTTACGAGATGGCGAAAAAGGACGCGTTCAACCTGGCTCAGGAAACGGCCGACAAGTACAAAAACGAGATCAAGGCGGAATTGCAGGGCGCCAGGATAACGGCGGAGACACTTGCCTCCGTGTTCGAATCGTTGAAGTACGACGGTTTCACCGACAGGAAGATGATGAATGACATCTTAAGACACACCCTGTCGAAAAAAGAGTACATTACCGCGTTTTGCATCGCTTATGAACCAGACGCGCTGGACGGAAAGGACAAACAGTTCGCGGGTGTGGAACCCGCCTACGATGAAACTGGGCGATACGCCCCCTACTGGAACAAACTAGGCGACAAGGTCGATGTCGAACCTCTGTACGATATAGATATCGCCGATTGGTACATCGTCCCCAAAAACACAATGCGCGAGTATATTACCGATCCGTATCCCTACGAGGTTCAGGGACATCCGGTGATGCTGGCGAGCATGATCTTCCCCATCATCATAGACGGCGAATTTATAGGGATCATGTCTTCAGACTTCGTCCTCGACAAGCTGCAGGAGATGATCTCAAAGGTAAATCCTCACGGGCAGGGCGGGTTCACGAATATACTCTCGAACGCCGGCGCGATTGTAGCTGCCCCCGATAAAATTCACTTGGGGGAAGATTTGTCGGAAGCTCTGGCCTATGAGATGCTGACGACCGATCACAGCAAGGCCGCCGAAGCCATTAAATACGCCGGCCAGTATCTGGCTCAAAACTCCGACGAAGCTGGCAAGGATGACAGCGGGGCGAAATTCATGGAGGGCCTGGAAAAATTCGCGAAGGATTTCGATAAAACCAATCTGGATCTCACGTTGATGACGCCACAGATCGCCATGTCGATCCTGCGGGCGTATCCGGACACGCTGAAAACCGCGACCGAGGCAAAAGACGCGATTAAAAACGGAGAGATGTATATCGCAAGCAGCAAGGCGTTCTACACGGTATATATGCCGGTTCAATTCAGCGCTGTCACAACGCCCTGGTCTGTCGCCGTGAGTATCCCGATGGCGAGTGTCCTGGATAAGGCGAGCGGCATCAGGAATTACGTCATCATGGTATCCGCGGCCGCCGTATGCATCATCGCGTTCATGCTGCATATAATCGCCAAAAACATCACGCGCCCCATCCTCGCTCTTTCGAACGTCGCAAAGTACTATGGGGAGGGAAATTTCCGCGTGACGGCGCCGTTGATTCAAAGCAATGACGAGATAGGGGCCTTGTCAAAGGCGTTCACCTTTATGGCCAAGAAAATCAACATTCTGATTACGGAAATGCAGGGATACGCAAAGACACTCGAAGAGAAGAACGTGTATCTGAACAGGTTGAACGAGTTAAAAGACGAGTTTTTGGCAAATACGTCGCACGAACTAAGGACGCCTATAAATGGGATCATCGGCATCGTGGAGTCGATGATCGACGGGGCGGCCGGCTCACTCACCAAAGAACAGAAGTACAATCTGGCGATCGTTTCAAACAGCGGCAAACGGCTCTCTAATTTGATAAATGACATCTTGGACTTCACTAAACTGAAAAATAGGGAAATAGTGCTGAAAATAAAACCGATAGACCTGAAGACGATAGCGGATGCGGTTATCATCCTCTCGAAATCGCTCATTACGGGGAAGGACCTGGCGCTCATAAACGATATCGACAGCTCGTTTCCGGCGATAGGCGCCGATGAAAACAGGATTCAACAGATATTGCACAATATCATCGGAAACGCGGTTAAATTTACCGAAAGAGGATACGTCAGGATATCGGCAAAAATCATAGGTGATATGGCCGCCATTTCAGTCGAGGACACTGGAATAGGTATCTCTCGGGATAAATTTGGCAGTATTTTTGAATCGTTCGAGCAGGCGGACGGCTCGACGGAGAGAGAATATGGCGGCACCGGGCTCGGTCTGTCGATAACCAAGAAGATCGTAGAACTGCACGGCGGCGCTATAAACGTAGAGTCACAGCCTGGAAAGGGTTCTATTTTCACCTTTACCGTACCGATAGCGAGCGCGGAAATCAAAGACGCCTCCCAAGCCGAGTTGACCCGGCAGGCCGAAAAGCCTCAAACGGTCATAGATATTGATGATTTTGCCGAAAATGAGCGGTCAAACGAGGGAGAAGATGACCCCTGCGCGGGCAAAGGCAGCCACAGAATACTCGTAGTCGACGATGAACCGGTGAATATCCAGGTTCTATCCAACATTCTGTCGATGCAAAATTACTCCGTGTCGAAAGCGTACAGCGGCGCGGAGGCCCTCGATATGATCGCGAGTCACGACGACTTCGATCTAGTCCTTTTGGACGTTATGATGCCAAAACTGTCCGGGTATGAGGTATGCCGGCGTTTGCGCGAGAACCATACTCTGTTCAATCTGCCGATATTGATGCTTACCGCGAAAAATCAGATTCAGGATGTCGTATTAGGGTTCCAGTCGGGAGCTAACGACTATGTCCAGAAGCCATTCGACAAGGAGGAATTGCTCGCCCGCGTAAGGACGCTCCTCGAACTGAAGAACGCAATGTCGGAAGCGATGGCCGCCAACAAGGCCAAAAGCCTTTTCCTCGCGAATATGAGCCATGAGATACGCACCCCTCTGAACGCGGTAGTCGGGCTGACAAACATGCTGCTCAAGACGCCCATGAACGACCGCCAGACGGACTACGTGGAAAAAATGCACCGCGCGTCGATGACACTGCAGGGGCTTATCAACGATATACTTGATTTTACCAAAGCCGAAAGCGGCGAAATGAAACTGCAGTGCGTACCCTTCGATGTGAGGAAGCTGTTTGACGATCTCTCGGTATTTTTCAAGGAGCAAAACACTGAGTCAGACATAGCCCTCGACATCCAAATCGACCCTTCGCTGCCGCCCACGCTCATGGGGGATCCCCTGCGCCTCCAGCAGGTATTCATCAATCTTGTCGACAACGCCTACAAGTTTACCGAGAAGGGTTCCGTCACCATTAGCGCCGATGTGTCAGCGCTCGATAAAGACAGTGTGACCATTGACTTTGCCGTGGAGGATACGGGCATCGGCATGAGCCCGGAACAGATCGAAAACATCTTCGCCGCTTTCAACCAGGCGGACAACTCCTCCACCCGAAAATACGGCGGCGCTGGCATCGGGCTTTCTATCACGCGTCAAATGATCGAGCTGATGGGCGGGAAAATTTCCGTCCAAAGCGAAAAGGCTAAGGGGACGACATTCAGCTTCTCCTGCGAATTTGCGCTCGATAAAGGGATATCGGAACCAGAGGAGCCCGCGGCTTTGAAAAACGTCACGCTGAACGGTATGCGCGTTTTGCTGGTGGAAGACAACGAGATCAACACCATGATCGCCGCTGAGCTGCTAAACGCCGCCGGCGTTATGGTGACGACCGCGGAAAACGGCAGAGAGGCTCTCGATCAGTTGGATCAACTGACCGCGGCCCAGACTGACGGCAGGCCGCCATTCGATCTCATTCTGATGGATCTGCAGATGCCAGTCATGGACGGCTACGAAGCCACACAGATCATCAA
Organism: Synergistaceae bacterium; assembly: GCA_031269875.1. Lineage (GTDB taxonomy): Bacteria > Synergistota > Synergistia > Synergistales > Synergistaceae > JAIRNC01. Next base: position 7,797 of record JAISYM010000104.1, on the reverse strand, counting down.
GGGGACGCCAGCGTACAGGGACATACCGATATATGCCCTGACAGCTCACGCGTTCCCGGATGAAAGGAATCGCTGTTTTGCGCTGGGCATGAGCAAACATCTTACAAAACCCATCGACGTGGAGGCCTTCTACGCCGCGCTGCGCGAAGCGGCGACATCAGCATAAACCGGGCGCGCATTGCGCGGCGGCACCGTTATCACCTCCGTCACGGATGATCGGATATAATCACACCGTAGGGGACGCCGCCCTCGGCGTCCCGTTGTTCCATCCCGCCGCGATACGCCGAAACAAAAACGGATATGGTTTTGCATGATGACATATTCGCCAAGACATACGTTGGGATTTACGTAATGATCGGGACGCCGCCCTCGGCGTCCCGTTGTTCCATCCCGCCGCGACACACGGAAACAAACGGATATGGTTTTGCATGATGACATATCCGACGATATGACGGACGCGCGAAGCGAGGCATCGGCATATACCGTAGGGGCGCGCACTGCGCGCCCGCACCGCACCTCATCGCATGCCCGTTTTACAATGCCGAAGCCGAGAAAGCCCTTTCGAGATCGGCGATAAGTGAGTTTTGTCCCTCGATACCGATCGCGAGACGAACGAGCCTGTCGGATATGCCCATTTGCGCTCTCATCTCGGGCGGAATTGAAGCGTGAGACATCGTCGCGGGGTGACAGGCCAGCGATTCTACGGCGCCCAAGCTCTCAGCCGGCGTTATGATCTTGAGCGCCGCGAAAAATTCCTTTACGGAATGGGCCGCGCCAAGCTCGAAGGAGAGGAGCCCGCCTGCCCCGGTTGACTGCTTTTTCGAAATATCATAGCCCGGATCGCTTTTCAGCCCCGGATAGTATACCCTGTCCACTCCGCTGTGCCCGGAGAGCCATTCCGCAATAGCCGTCGCGTTCTCGGTCTCCCTCTCCATGCGAAGCCCGAGCGTCTTGATACCTCGAATCAGCAGATACGAGTCGAGCGGGCCAAGTACGCCGCCGGTCGATTTCTGTATCTCTAAAAAGCGCTCGGCCAGTTCTTCGTCCTTTATTACAACGATTCCGGCCAGCACGTCGTTGTGCCCGCCAAGGTATTTTGTGGCGCTGTGTATCACAATGTCGGCGCCCAGCGCCAACGGGCGCTGGAAGTATGGCGACAGGAACGTGTTGTCGGCGATCACGAGCGCGCCGCGCTCGCGCGCGACGCGCGAGACCTCCGCGATGTCGCTCACCCGCAGCAGCGGGTTTGTCGGCGTCTCGAGAAGTATTGCCTTCGTGGCGGGCGTAAACTCCTTTTCGAGCGACGCGGCATCTGTCGTGTCCACGATACGCCACGTGATGCCGAATTTTTTGAAGTATCCGTCCAGAAGCCGATAGGTGCCGCCGTAAAGGTCAAGCGGTATGAGTATCTCTCCCCCCTCGTCGAACAGGAAAAAAACAGCGGTTATCGCGGCCATTCCAGAGGCGAAGGCGAACCCTCCGCAGCCCTCCTCCAGCAGAGCCATCTGCCGTTCGAGGATAGACCTCGTCGGATTTGCGGCACGGCTGTAGTCGAATGGTATCTCGACGCCTATCTCGCGCTGCTTGAACGTAACGGTCTGGAAAATAGGCGCCGTGAGTGCGCCCCGCGCCTCCTCCGTATCGACAGATCCTTGCACGAGGAGTGTTTCTAGCTCATCCTTTGTCATCCAAACTCACCTGCTGTTATAAAAGTAACGGCATACTACTCTCTAACCTTGCTACTGTCAATCTCGGCATCATGGGCTGTCATGGGCGTTGGGGAACGGGACGCCGAGGGCGGTAAAAACAGGACGCCGATGGGCGGTAAGAAACGGGACGCCGGTGTGCGTTAAGAAACGGGACGCCGAGGGCGGCGTCCCCTACGGGCGAACCGTCATACCGTCCGACGCGATTTCGCGTCGAGCGAGAGGGGCTTCGAGGCGTTCAATCTGGCGGTATCGTTCAGTTTGAAGAAATCCAGCGTCTCGCGCAAATTTGCCGCCAGAGACGAGAGCCCGTTCGCCCCGAGCGCCATCCGTTCCGCAGCTCCTGCTACGTCATCCACTCCGTCGCGGATATTTTCGCTTGCGTCCGCGGTATTTTTGACCCTCGCGGTTATGCTCTGAACGGACTCGGCTATTTCCTCGCTCGACGCGGCCTGCTCTTGCGAAATCGCGGCAAGGTCCTGCGTCGCGGCGGAAATGTCGCTCAGGGTGGAGAGGATGTTTTTGATAGTCTCTTCCGTCTCGCGGGAAAGTTCCTTTGCGCCCTCCGACGCCTTGACGTTGTCAAGAGATATCGTTACGACGCCGTCGAGATCGATCATAATAGTTTTGGCAAGATCTTCGATGCTCTTTGCCGCTAAATCGCTTTCCTCCGCAAGCTTGCGGACCTCCTCCGCGACGACCGCGAAACCACGGCCCGCGTCGCCGGCACGGGCCGCCTCTATGGCGGCGTTCAGCGCCAACAGATTCGTTTGCGCCGCGATATTTCCAATCCGGGTGACAAAGGCCCGTATGTTCTTCGTCCGTTCTCCCAGTTCCTGAACTGATTTAGCGGCTTCGGACGCGTTCGCGGCGACTCCGTCGATTCCCTCCGCCGTCCTGTGTACAGCGTTCATGCCGTTTCCCCCGGCATTCATAGCCTCGTCCACCTTGCGGGCGATCTCTGTCCCGCGTTCGGCCGTGGCCTGCGCGCCAGACGCTACTTCCTGCACGGAGGCGTTGACCTGTTCACCAGCGTCGGCCAACTGACCAAGATTCGTGCTCATGCTGTCTACGTTCGCCTTGAACTCCTCCACGGAGCCGTTTGTCTCCTCCGCCAGCGACGAGAAGTCGCGGGACGTATTGTTGATATCATCGCTTGCGTTCTTTACGGTTCCTATAATCTGCGCGAGGTTTGTGGCCATTCCCTGGAGACTTCTCCCCATGACCGCTATTTCGTCTCTGCCGTCCGTATCGAATCTGCTGTCAAGATCGCCTTTCGCGAATAAAACGATGCTCTTTTCCGTTTTTTTGACAGGGGCGATGATCGTCTTCGCTATCCATACGGAGAGCACGAACCCCGTGACGAGCGCCAAAAGAGATACTGCGAAGGTTTCTATCTGGTTTTTTCTGGCGCGCGCGGTCCCGTTCTCGTTCTCCTCGTCGGCATACCCTTTCAGAATACTCGCCAGCTTGTCCATTTCCGCCACGTACGCCGCCTCGGTAGCGGTAATGTCGCCTTCCTGACCGATGCGGCGGTACATCTCGCTTTTCTTAGAGGCAAGCCCCGTCTCCGCCGCCGCGATGATCTCGTCCTGCTTCTTCATGGCATCTTCCCGCAGCGCCATGATCTTCGGGAATATCTCTTTCTCCTCGTCCCTATATATCGTCTTTGCGTAATCCTCCATAAGCTTGTCAGTTATCTTCCTGTTCTTCGTGACTAACTCTTTCACGAACCCAAGATTTTCCTTTTCCGTGTCAAGGGCGCGCGACGCGACCCTCCTTGTTTGAATCGCGTAGGATTTGGCGTCAAGTATCCACATCGCCGGAGTCACGTAAACCGTGTACATCTCTTCGACGCTTTTTTGGATATTTCTGCTCGTCCGAAAGCCCATGAAAAATATTACCATCTGAAGGGCAATCATTATGATTGAAAGAAAGAGTATTTTTTTTGTTATGCTAAGATTTTTATATACTTTCATAATACAGCCCCCTTCGGCCTGAATATTTAAATGCATGATAGGATGGGGGCAAAATTAATAAAAAAGCGTAATTGCTTAAAACGGTCTGCGCGACTCCCCTAAATTAAAAAGCCCCCGGATCACCGGGGGATTATTTCAGTTACACACTTTACGGCATGTGAGGGAATGTTATGTCCACCGGCGGCTGGTAATTGTCCTTTATCGCGCGCGGGTTGAGCCACCGCATGAGGTTGAAGGCGCTGCCGACCTTGTCGTTCGTGCCGGACGCCCTCGATCCGCCGAACGGCTGCTGTCCGACCATCGCCCCGGTCGTCTTGTCGTTTATGTAAAAATTACCCGCTGCATATTTCAGTATGCCGCTCGCGAGGACTGCGGCGTACTTATCGCGGCTGAAAATAGAGCCGGTAAGGCCGTACAGTGATGTCTCGTCGCAAATTTTGAGCGTTTCCTCGTATTTGTCGTCGTCATAGACGTATATACTCATAACTGGACCGAATAGTTCGACCTCCATTGTCGGGTACTTGGGGTCACGGCAGACGAGGACTGTCGGCTCGATGAAATACCCCTTCGATTTGTCGTGCCCGCCGCCTGTTATTATTTCAGCGTCGGGGGATTTTTTAGCCTCCTCGATATACGAAACGATGAAGTCGAATGATTTTTCATCTATCACCGCTCCCATGAGATTTTGGGGATCGGCCGGGTCGCCTATTTTTATCCTGGCTGTGCGGTCTAATATCTTTTCTTTTACCTCCGGCCACAGAGAGCGCGGTATATAGCTCCTCGAAGAGGCGGAACACTTCTGCCCCTGATATTCGAAAGCGCCCAGGACTATCGCCGTCGCTAGTTCGTCCGTGTCAGCTGAAAAGTGAGCGAAGATAAAGTCCTTGCCGCCCGTCTCCCCGACGATTCTGGGATAGGATCTGTAGTTTGGCAGGTTCTCGGATATTCCCCTCCAGAGGGAGTTGAACGTCTCGTTCGAGCCCGTGAAGTGAAGCCCGGAGAAATATTTGTGCTTCAAGACCACCCTGCTTATCACGTCCCCGCTCCCCGGGATGAAGTTTATGACGCCGTCCGGCAGCCCGGCCTCTTTGTAAATCCCCATGAGGTAGTAGCTCGACAACACGGACGCGGTCGCTGGTTTCCAGACGGTGACGTTGCCGAGGATAGCCGGCGCCATGTTGAGGTTACAGGCTATCGCCGTGAAATTGAACGGCGTCACCGCGTATACGAAACCCTCCAGCGGGCGGAACTCTATCCTGTTGAATGTTTTGTACGACTGCACGGGCTGAAAGACGCTGAAAATTTCCGACGCGTTGAACGAGTTGAACCGCAGAAAATCGGCGATCTCACAGGCGGCATCTATCTCCGCCTGCCAGATGTTCTTGCTCTGCCCCAGAATTGTCGCCGCGTTAATCAGATCGCGCCGTTTCGTGCTGATCAAATCGGCCGCTTTGAGCGAAATAGAGACCCTGTCGTCCCACGACAGATCCGACCACTTCTTGCGTGCCTCCATCGCGGCCTCTATCGCCATCTCCACCTCTTTTTCCCCGACCTTGTGGAAATAACCGAGCTTGTGCCTGTGATCGTGCGGCATTGTGACATCGGCGACATTGCCTGTCCGTATCTCTTTGCCGCCGATAATGATCGGAATCTCTACCTGAATCGAGCTCTGTCTTTTCACCTCTTCAAGCAGAGTTCTGATCTCGTCTCCGCCCGGCCTGTACTCGCGCGTCGGTTCGTTCACTGGACGTTCCAGCTTGAATACTGAATTGTTCACCTGATATAAAACCCCCTTGCTCAGTCTATAGTCCATTACCGCGGTACAAAGTCCACGGCCACACCATAATATCATAAATGCAATATAGTTGCATATAGGCCCGGTGTTAAAAATCAAATATAGGCGGAGGAAAAGGAATTAGAGTGTTTTATTACCTAATTCAGTTATAAAGCAATACTTTATAACTGCCATCGACAGGAAAGACTACGAAATGAATCATTGCAATAACGAATGGGAAATGAGCTGCCTTGGGCGTATTTTCGTGGAATACCAACGGGCGCGCAGTGCGCGCCCCTGCAATTACATCCTTTGGCCATACGTTTTTATCATTGGCGATCTCCCAGTTGCTCGGCGTATCTTGAAATTTCGTACTCCTCATAGGCGAGCATCAATTGCGTCAGGGCATTTGGCGTATGGCTCCCCGCGTAATAATCGTCAAAGCAATCGTAATATTTGCTTCGGTCTGTGAATTTTATATTTATGGGCAAGAACCCGGCTTTTATGAGTTCGAGGTTCATAATGAGCCTTCCAGTCCTCCCGTTGCCGCCGATGAACGGGTGAATGCCCTCGAAGCGCAAATGTAACTCGGCTATAGCCTCGATGACATGTTTGAATTTTTTTATGCCCTCATAGTCTATGAGCAGAGCTTCCATCAGTTCGTGGACAAGGAAGTGCGGAGGCGGAGTATGAGGCGATCCAGCTATAACCGCTTCGACAGCGCGATAACGGCCTTTGTTCTTCGCGTCGTTCATCAGAACCAAGGAATGCAATTTCCTGATGACTCGCTCGGATAGCGCGCTCTTTACGGCGGCAAGTTCTGTCATGTAGAGGAAAGCGTCTCTGTGTCCTATCGCTTCAAGGTGATCTTTGATATGCTTCCCACCTACAGTCACGCCCTGCCGCAGCACCAGAGCCGTTTCCCCAAGCGTCAGGGCATTCCCCTTTATGGCGTTTGAGTCATACGTGTTCTCTATCATAAATTCCTCGCGCAAACGCACAAGCTCCGTCTCGTTGAGAGGGCGAAGGGATTGAAGCGAGTCCTTTAGCTCGTCTATGCGCTTGAAATACATAAATGGCCTCCTTTAGAGCACCCCGGGCGCGCAGTGCGCGCCCCTACGGTTTATGCCGATGCCGCGCCTCGCGCGTCCGTCATATCGGCGTATATGTCGTGAATTTCCGTAGGGGACGCCGCCCTCGGCGTCCCGCTGTTTTCTCACCGCCCCCGGCGTCCCGATCATTACATGAATCCCGGCGTATGTTTTGGTGAATATGTCATCATGCCAGACCATATCCGTTTGTTTCCACGTGTCGCGGCGGGATGGAACAACGGGACGCCGATGGCGGCGTCCCTTACGGTATGGTTATATCCGATCATCCGTGACGGAGGTGATAACGGTGCGGGCGCGCAGTGCGCGCCCCTACATGTTGTTCTCATCGAGCCGCGATTGGAGCGCGGTAATCTGCTCACGCAAACGCGCGTTTTCGGCGTCTTTGCCGGCAAGGGCTGTGTCTTTTTCGGCAAGAATTGCGGCGTTGCCGGCAAGGGCGGCGTCTCTGTCCGCAAGGGCGGCGTCCTTTTTTTCGACAACTTTTTGCCACTTTTCGCTTTCCTCGCGCCGGGCATTCTGCAACGCCGCCGCTTCGTTGTGGCGGGCGTCGGTGCGCATCCGTTCAAGCACCCCGGGCGCACAGTGCGCGCCCCTACACGTTGTCTTCATCGAACCGCGATCGGAGTGCGGCAATCTGCTCACGCAAACGCGCGTTTTCAGCGTCTTTTTCCGCAAGGGCTGTGTCTTTTTTTTCGACAACTTTTTGCCACTTTTCGCGTTCGCGCTCCTCAGCGATTCGCTCCGCGTTGAATAACGCCGCCGCTTCGTTGTGGCGGGCGTCGGTGCGCATCCGTTCTAGGGTCCGAAATTCTTCCGTCGCCGTTATGCTGCGGTATGCTCCGATTGCTTGGTTCATTACTTTCGCCCCCAATGCTTCGATTTGCCTGAGTTCTTCCTCCGTTTCCGCGTCGAACAATTTTAACCAGAGACGTAATTCGTCGTCAGCGCTCACTTCTTCCGGCAGCTTCGGAAGCTCGAAATAGTGCAGAGACAGCCTGTCCGTCAAACATGTGTGGCGCGTCACCTCGAGCGCCTGGTACTCCGAATGAAATTCCGCGCAGTCAAACAGCTTGAAAGAGACTATGCTGACTATTATCACTCGCGGAAGCTCGATGTATGTCTTCCCGTCGTCAAGCGCCGTCGAATACTCCCGCGCCCAATAATAAAGCGAGCGCTCCGGAAAATCGTGTTCGTCTCTCACCTGTATCTCTAAATCCACTCGCTGA
>JAISYM010000090.1 GCA_031269875.1 Synergistaceae bacterium | reverse complement strand
ATTTCAAATTGGTATTATATTCGGAACGAGAAGGAGCCCGGGGTTTCGCCCGGGCTCTCTGCAGTCTAAGGAAATGCAGTGGAGCGTGGAGTTTTTCGGAGGAAATTTGAACGGTTTCTGTTGCAAATTAGGATGGAATTAACAAATCTTTATCGGACGGCCTTTAAAAAGCCGCGATTTTCTTGCCGTACTCCAAGCACAGGGCGGCTTTGTCACCGTCCGGCGTCTCGTTTACGATAAGCCCGTCGTCGAGCAGGTTCACGCCTGAAGATTTCAGCTGTGCGGACCAGTTGCGCATCCACTCCCCATCACCCCAGCCGTAGGAGCCGAAGATCGCGGCTTTTTTGTCCTTCAAGCCCGGCAGAGCCGATGTGACGAAGGGCTCCATCTCGCTCTCCTCGACGACCTCCGCGCCCATGGACGGCGAACCGAATACGACTACGTCGTACCGTGAGAGTTCATCCAAAGAGGCGGACGCGACGTTCTTCCGGGTCACCGCCGCACCGGCTTCCTTTGCGCCCTGTTCGATAAGCTCGGACATCTTTTCCGTGTTACCCGTTCCAGACCAGTAGATGATTCCTACATTTGCCATGACAATTCCTCCTTAATTTATGCCGCCTCCGCGGGGCTGCCGAGTCCCGCCCTTTCGAGCAGCGCGCTTGCGCTGTCCGCTTCGGCCTTTTTAAACTGCTCGAACTTTTTTAAAGCGCCGGCTTTATCCCCGTAAACCTTCCAATAACCGGAAATTTTAGAATTTCTGCCCTTGTTTTCGATAAATCCCCGAACGTCCTCGTGCGGATATCCCAGAAACAGTCCTATCTCGTGCGGAATTCCCGCGTTGAAGCGAGAGATCATCTCGTTTATGTATGGCTCGGACGAATCGAACCCTGCGTCATAACCGTATTCGAGCAGAATCTCCCTGGCTCCCTCTCTGGAGAGCGCGTCCAAGAGCGGCGCGTCCCTGTAGATAAAAAGAAGGATAGACCTCTCGGAGGAGAGGAGTTCGGCAAACTTCAGCGAAAGGGACTCCTCGAGCGCTTCCCTCGATTTTATCCAGGCAGGACGCAGGTCTTTGTCTTTCCTGTACAGGTTCAAGAGAGACCCGCATTTAAACCCCCGCGCGACCGGCGCGGCGAAGCAGGTTATCATTGATTCGATAAAAACAGAGTCGCTCTGCGTCTCCAAGAACATCATAAACCTCTGCAAAAGCATAATAAACCCCCCGGTTGATTTAAAAATCAGAGCGAACGACACACAACAAAATCAGTTAGTATTTTCTAACTTTCCAGAGACGCCAAAAAAAGTGCCTTGCGGCGATCTTAAGTTAGCTTAGTCAAACTAATAAAATACTACTTTCTTCACAGTATTTTGTCAAGGCCTGTCGCTCCCCATAAACAATAATATATTATAATAATACGATTGTGAGACGCTCGTCGTCTGATCTGTTTGCGGTGAGCGCAGGAGCGCATGTTATATGCGAAAATTTGCAATATTACGACAATAAACTTACTAATTGAAAAAGGTCATTTTTTCGTTTATAATATGTGGCATCCAATAAATAGAGAAGCGGCCCGCGGGTGGCGCGGTAATATTCATAATGTCCTTAAATTAACGGATTCATTAAAAAACAGGAGGGGTACGAATGGCTCTAAATTTACACGCTCGAAATTTTCTCACACTGAAAGATTTTACCACGAAAGAAATTGAGTTTCTTTTGGATCTGTCTATGGATCTCAAGTCAAAAAAGAGGGCCCGCAATCAGTTCCCGTTGATGAAGGGCAGGAACGTGGCGCTCATCTTCGAGAAGGCGTCCACCCGTACACGCTGCGCCTTTACGGTGGCGGCGATCGACGAAGGCGCTCACCCCGAATACCTCAATAAAAACGACATTCACTTTGGCGTGAAGGAGGATACGAAGGACACGGCGCGCGTGTTGGGGCGCATGTTCGACGGCATTCAGTTCCGCGGTTTCAAGCACTCGACGGTCGAGGAACTTGCTAAATACGCCGGCGTTCCAGTTTGGAACGGCCTGACGGACGAGTATCACCCGACGCAGATACTGGCCGACATGCTGACGATAAAGGAGCATTTGGGCGGGCTGCGCGGCGTAAAATTGGTTTATGTGGGCGACGCGCGCAACAACATGGGTAATTCTCTTATGATCGGGTGCGCGAAACTTGGGCTTCACTACGTAGGCTGCGCTCCGGAGTCGCTCCTGCCCGCGAAGGAGCGTATCGACGAGTGCAGGAGGATAGCCTCGGAGTCCGCCTCGGGCGGCACTATCGAGATGATCACCGACCCGGTGGAAGCCGTAAAGGGCGCGGACGTTTTGTACACGGACGTCTGGTACTCGATGGGCGAGGAGGATAAGGCGGCTGAGAGGAAAGCACTCCTCACGCCGTATCAGATAAACATGAACCTCTTTGGAGCGACAGGAAAGGACTCTACGCTGTTTTTGCACTGCCTGCCGGCGTACAAGGGGAACGAGGTCACTGAGGACGTATTCGAGCACCCTCGCTCCGTGGTCTTTGACGAGGCGGAGAACCGCATGCACACGATCAAAGCAGTCATGGTGGCGACTATAGGGGATATTTAGAGGGAACCGTTCATTTATTAACTTTTTGTTGTAATATTTATATGTAACCAAAATCATAATGTACTGGGGGAGTAGCGATGTCGGTAAGGTTTGATATCAAAGCGGATGAGGTTTTTCCTGCAATTGAGAAGTTTATGCTTCGAGACGGGTATGATATCGTCATTGACATGGAAAAATCCGAGGGCAGCCACATCATCGACGCCAGAAATGGGAACGATTGGCTTGACTTCTATACATTCTTCGCCTCAGCCCCGTTCGGCGTAAACCACCCGAAACTGGCCAACGATGAGTTCAAGGAAAAAATTTTCAGGGCTGCTATCAATAAGGTCGCTAATTCGGATATCTACACGCTGGAGATGGGCGAGTTCGTCAGGACGTTCGGCGAGATCGCGCGTCCGGAGGGTTTTGAGCATCTCTTCTTCGTAGATTACGGAACTCTCGCGGTGGAGAACGCCTTTAAGGTCGCTATGGACTGGAAGGTCAACAAGTTGATCGAGAGGGGCGCGGTCAGCAAGGGCGACGCGGTCGCCGGGCGCAAGGGGACGAAGGTCATCCACTTCAACGAGGCGTTCCACGGACGCGGCGGATACACCCTCTCCGTCACCAACACGGCTGACCCCAACAAATACCAGCGCTTTGCCAAATTCAACGACTGGCCGCGCGTGCTCAACCCGAAAATCACGTTCCCGCTTGAGGAGAACCTGGACATTACGCAGTGGCTAGAGGAGCAGTCAGTCAAGCAGATTATGCAGGCCATTTCCGACGACCAGGACGGGCATTGCGCCATAGTTATCGAGACGATTCAGGGCGAAGGCGGCGACAACCACTTCCGCACGGAGTTCTTCAAGAAGCTCAGGCAGATATGCGACGAGAACGAGATGATGCTGATATTCGACGAGGTTCAGTGCGGTATGGGCATCAGCGGCAAGATGTGGGCATGGCAGCATCACGCGCCGGTCACGCCGGATATTTTCGCGTTCGGCAAGAAGTCGCAAATTTGCGGAATCCAGGTCGGTCCTAAGGTCGACGAGATAAGGGATAACTGCTTCAAGGTATCGAGCCGCATCAATTCCACATGGGGCGGCACCGTGGTAGACATGGTCCGCTCGACGGAATACCTCAAGATATACCGCGATGAAAAAATCCTCGATTACGTCAACAATACCGCCGGGCCTGTTCTTATAAAGGGACTGGAGGAACTTCGCGCCGAATTCCCGGACTTCATCTCCAATGTTCGCGGCAAGGGTCTCATGTGCGCGTTTGACATCAAGACGCCTGAAATCCGGGGCAAATTCCTCTCCGCCTGCGCCGAAAATCACATGCTGATACTGCCGTGCGGGACACATACCGTTCGCTTCCGTCCCGCCCTCAATGTTCCTCTCACCGACTTGGAAAAAGGTATCGACATAGCGCGCAAAGCCGCAAAAAAATCTTTTAGCTGACAACGCGTTATTCATTAAACTTATAAAGGGGTTGTCACGTGACAACCCCTTTTCTCCCGGAAGGAGCGTTTATACGGCTCCTACTGGTCTTTTGCACCTAAATTTATTTATGAGGAGTGAGTTTGTTGTCTGACGAATTCAAGAAAGTAGTGATTGCGCTCGGCGGCAACGCCCTTCAGGAAGCAGGGACGCCGGCTACGGCTGAGGCTCAGCTTCAGGTAGTGAGCAAAACCTGCGAGTATCTCGCCGATATATCCTGCAAGGGGTATGAGATGGCTATCGTACACGGCAACGGGCCGCAGGTCGGCAGGCTTGTTTTGTCTCAGGAAATAGCCCAGTATCAGGACTCGAATTTGCCGGCCATGCCCTTTGACGTCTGCGGAGCGATGAGCCAGGGGTACATTGGCTATCAGATACAGCAGTCCCTGCGCGACGCCCTGCGCAACCGCAACCGGAATATTCCGGTAGTCACGCTGCTGACACAGGTTATAGTCGACGAAAAGGACCCCGCGTTCCAAAATCCGACAAAGCCCATAGGCCCGTTTTATACGAAGGAAGAGGCAGAGGCGCTGATAGCCGAGAAGGGTTACACGATGAGGGAGGACGCGGGGCGGGGCTGGCGCCGCCTCGTCCCCTCGCCTCAGCCGAAGCGCATAACCGAAATAGACTCCGTGAAGCGCCTCTGGAACACGACGATAGTGATCACGGCCGGCGGCGGGGGAGTGCCGGTTGTCGAGAACATGGACGGCTCGCTGAGGGGCGTAGCCGCGGTTATCGACAAGGACCTGGCCGCGGAGACGCTTGCCGAGGATATGGGCACGGACTTCCTCCTTATCCTCACCGAGGTCGACAGAGTGGCCATTAACTTCGGCAAGCCCAATCAGCAGGAGCTGGACCATATCACAGTGGCTGAGGCGATCAAATACATGGAGGAAGGGCACTTCGCGCCCGGAAGCATGCTGCCAAAGGTATTCGCGGCAATAAAGTTCGCCAGACGCTTTCCCGGCAAGAAGGCCATTATAACATCGCTTTATAAAGCGGTGGAAGCGCTGGAGGGCCGCGCCGGCACGACGGTCACGATGGCTTGAGCGGGAGGTGTTCCTCGTGAATTTATTGATCAACGCAGTTATTGGGTTTTCGAATTGGATATGGGGTGTCCCCATGCTCGTCATACTCTTTGGCGGCGGTCTTTTTATGACGGTCAGGCTGAATTTTTTCCAATTCCGCTATCTGCCGTTCATCTGTCGGCAGACGTTCGGCAGCATCTTCAAGAAGCAGGAGGGGGAGGGGACTATCTCACCCTTCCAGGCGGCCTTTAATTTCTTTATCAGTTCATGGACGTGCTGCTGGCCGCCATTATCATTCCGAACGTCATTAGGGTATGCATGATGTCAGGCCAGTATCTCCGGGCCGCGGGCAAAACTGCGGCTTGGAGTTTTTTCTGCATTCCCATAGTTTACCGGCTTTTAAAACCACGACCACGATCGATCATGGGCAAGAACACCAGATTCTCAACTCCAGCCTTGTACTCATTACGTTTTTCTTCCAACATATTGTAAGGTATGGAATTATTCCATAGTCAACTACTCATGTTATGTCAGCAGGGCATACGTATAGAAATCAGGAAAAATAGATTTCTTGCAATCTGCAGGAAACATGATATACTTCGCTGGTTGAAGTTAAGCAGAGGATGCGCCTCTCACCCGAAAGCCTCAGGCTGCGGGTCACGATTGGAACAAATTCCAGGGTCGCGGCGCATTTTGCGTTGCGGCCCATTGTTTACATCAATACACTGCCAGGAGGTGGTCAGTCATTAGCAACGCCAACGTCTACAAGGAAGACGAGCCGCGCGTTAATTCGGAGATCAAGGCCAGCGAGGTTCTCTTGATCGATGATCAGGGAAACAAACTCGGCGTAGTTTCGACGCCGGAGGCGCTCAGACTCTCGGAGGAACGGGATCTCGACTTGGTCGAGGTCGCGCCGCAGGCAAGTCCGCCTGTCTGCAGAATACTGGATTACGGAAAGTATCGGTTTCAGCAGCAGAAACGCGACAAGGACGCGCGGAAAAAACAGAAAAACCAGACCGTCAAAGAGATGAAGATGCGCCCAAAGATCGACCAACACGACTACGATTTCAAGGTGCGCGCCATCAGGAGTTTCCTCGAAGACGGACATAGGGTGAAGGTCTCGATCTTCTTCCGAGGAAGGGAGATGGCGTTTCTTGACCGCGGCCGCGAGGTTCTGAATCGTGTGATGTCCGATATCAGCCCGCTCGGAAAAGTTGAGACGGAGCCGCGTATGGAGGGCGCTTACATGAGAATGATGGTGAGTCCGAGCGCCGGCATACCCGCGCCGAAACCTCAGCCGGAAAAAACGAAACCGGCCGAAGGCGCGAAGAACGCGGAAAAGGAATAATACCGGTTTGAAATCAAAGGCCTGAAGTTAAAAGATTTTAAGGCAGTGTCTGCGCGCCGTGAGGCTTGCCGTTAACGCCCGATTGAAATCGACTTGGTATAAATCAACAGATTGTTAGGAGGGGTTCCGAATGCCCAAAATGAAGACACATTCAGCCACTAAGAAACGTTTCCGTGTGACCGGATCGGGCAAGGTCGCGTATCAGAAGAGCGGGCGGCGCCATATACTGGTGCATAAGAGCGAAAAACGTATGCGCAGACTGCGCGCGAAAGGCATTGTTTCGCCGCAGTTCGAGGCGCGGGTAAAGAGGCTGCTCCCTTACTCTTGATTTTTTGTCTTATTGAGAATTGAATGAAACAGAGGAGTGACGTAACATGCGTGTGAAAGGCTCTAGCGCGAGCAGAAGAAAACTGAAAAAATTATTTTCCATAACCAAAGGGTACTGGGGACGGAAAAAGAACGTATACCGCAGGGCAAGGGAAGCGTTCCTCAAATCGCTAACGAGGATGTATCACGATCGCAAGCGGAAAAAGAGGGACTTCCGCAGGCTGTGGATCATGCGGATAAACGCGGCTGCCAGGATGAACGGAATGCAGTACAGCACGCTGATCAACGGTCTCAAGAAAGCCGGCATAGTCATCAATCGCAAGATGCTTGCCGATCTCGCGGTGCATGACGCGGCGGCATTCACGCAGCTCGTCTCGAAAGCCCGGGAGGCTCTCCCGGCGTAAAAACCACCGAGCAAAATGAGGACTTACAGCTCCGTAGGAGTCGAGAAATATATCACTTTAGGGTTCCTGTCACTCATTATGGCGGGAACTCTCTTGTTATGGACATCGTGCTTCATCGGCGACGCGGCGATAGAGCCGATCGACGCTCTGTTCTTATCCGCGTCCGCCGTGTGCGTCACTGGCTTTTCGCCTGTCGGCCCTATATCGGAACTTCCGCAGGCGGCGCGGATAATATTGCTCGTCCTCGTTCAACTAGGGGGCGTGGGCATTATGGGCGCCGCCACTCTCTTGGCCTTCATGACCGGTCATAGGCTCCAACTGAGGCAGCGGCTCTTTATAGCGACCGAGATGGGCGCCGACTCCCCCACGAGAGTTCAGGGGCTTCTCAAATTCGTCGTCATATTCACCGCGCTCTTTGAACTGGCGGGGGCGCTCGCGCTTTACGCGAAGTTTATCAAAGACGGGATGCGGCCGGGCGACGCCATATACGACTCGATTTTTCTGTCCGTAAACGCGTTTTGCAGCGGAGGGTTCTCCCCTTACCCGGACAGCCTCTCCAGATTTGACTCCTCGATCGCCGTGCCGGCCGTGTTCATGGTCCTGATGATGATAGGCGGCATCGGTTTTCCGCTGATGTCCGAACTCCGCGACAGGTTCCTCGGGCGAATAAGTTTCCTCTCCCCGTACGCGAAGATAGTGCTGATATCCACCGCGGCCTTCACGCTCTGCGGCTCCGCTTTTTACGCGATAGTGGAGTGGAACTCGGCTTTTTCGGGCCTGCCCGGCTGGGCAAAATTCTGGAACGCGCTCTTTACGAGCGTTTCCGCGCGAGGCGGCGGTTTTCACACGATCGATTATTCGCGCTGGTCAGCCGAAGGCCTTATGGCGACGATTTTCCTGATGTTCATCGGCGGCGCGCCCTTCTCCACGGCTGGGGGGCTCAAAGTTACCACGTTCGCCATCCTGCTTCTGGCGGCCATAAGCGAGCTTAAACAGGAGGAGGACATCATCGTTTACTGCAGGAGGATACCGTATACGACTGTCCGCCGCGCGCTTGCCTTAGCCTTTATCCATATAATCACGCTCTTTATCGCGGTCGGAGCGCTTTCAAAACTCGAATCGTTTCCGTTCGGCTCCCTAGTTTTCGAGGCGGTATCCGCGCTCGGTACGTCGGGGTTATCGAGCGGTATTTCAGAAAACCTTACGGGCGCGGGCAAAATAGTGATAGTATTGTTGATGTTTTGGGGAAGGGTGGGCATCCTGACGTTTTCGTACTCTCTTGTAACCCGCGAGCAGCAAAGGAAAGTAAGTTTTCCGGACACGAACATTCCCATCGGATGATGGTTTTTCGCCCGGAGACCGCGCAACGCCAGGTTGACTTTAAATCGTTATGAAGCGTTTTCGCTTGGAGGCTGAGCGTATTGGCAAAGGGGAAAAATAAACACACGTACCTCGTCGTCGGGCTGGGACGCTTCGGAAGCGCGCTCTCGACACGGCTGGTCGAGTCCGGGGCGCAGGTCATCGCGGTGGACCGTGTCCGCGCGAGGGTCGAGGAACTATCCGCCAAAGTGGAATACGTGGGGCAGCTCGACGCCACAGACGAGGCCGCGCTCGTCAAGATCGGGGCTAAAATGGTCGACGTAGCGGTCGTCTGTCTGGGTGAGCGAATAGAGGACTCGATAATGGCGACGGCAATATTGAAGGAACTTGGCGTGCCGAATATAGTGGCGAGAGCGGCCGAGGACCTGCACGCCAGAGTGCTCCGCAAGGTGGGGGCGCACAGGATCATAACGCCGGAGGCTGAGATGGGGCGAAGGCTTGCCGACCTTTTAGAGAACCCCTGGATGGACAAATTCATCGAGTTCGACGATGAAAACCTGCTCATGGGGAAAATAAAGGCAGAGGCCGGCATGACTGGTAAAACGCTGAAAGACTTGGCAATGCCAGCAAAGTACGGGTCTACAGTCGTGCTCGTGGAGCGGGACGGCGTGAAGCTCCTGCCTACCGCCGACCTCTCGATCGAGGACGACGACGAAATATGGCTTTTCGGGGAGAGAGATCGGCTGGCGCCGCTCTTGGACGCGCTGGAGACATACGATACCGAAGAAAAAAACATGGAGGAATCTCAATGAAGGAAAAATTGGCGGAACTGCGGCTCATCGGGGAGGAGCGCATTGCGTCCGCCTCGACGGTGGCGGAACTGCAAGCGGCCAAGGGGACGCTCTTGGGCAAAAAAAGCGAGCTCACGGAGCTTCTGAAAGAGATACCGAAGCTCGACCCCGCGCTTCGCCCCGAAATGGGCAGTGCTGTGAATGAACTCAAGAACCACCTCGCGGGCCTGATCGAGGGACGAGAGGAGACGCTGCGGCTCCAGAGCGCGGAAATATCACCGGATTTCGACCTCACTGTCCCCGGGATACCGCCTGCCTCTGGCGGGCTGCACCCGATCACGCAGATGAGGTACGACCTCGACGACACGTTTCGTTCCCTTGGTTTCGAGATATTTCAGGAGGACGAGATAACGAGCGAGCTGTTCGCGTTCGACAACCTCAACTTTCCGCCGGATCACCCGGCCCGGGAGAGCATGGACACTTACTGGCTCATGGGGCATGACGGCGGGCGCGGCGGTGACAGGCTCTGCCTCCGGCCGCATCTGACCGGCGCGAGCGTCCGCTACATGCTGAGCCGCAAACCGCCGTACCGTTTCGTTTACCCCGGGAGGGTCTACAGAAACGAGACGACTGACGCGCGCCATGAACGCGCGTTCTTCCAGTACGAGGCGCTCATTGTCGACAGGAACATACCGTTCGCAGCCGGTAAGGTTATGGTCAAGGGCATCCTCGACAGGGTATTTGGGCGCGACGTGCCGGTGCGGATGCGAGTCGGCTTCTTCCCATTCGTAGAGCCCGGATTCGAGATAGATATGGGCTGTCTCGTCTGCGGCGGCAAGGGTTGCAGCGTCTGCAAGAACGTCGGATGGATCGAGATAATGCCCGGCGGTACGCCACACCCTAACGTACTCAGAGCGGCCGGACTCGACCCGGCGGAGTACACCGGATTTTACGTGAACATAGGGCTCGACCGGCTCGTTATGATGCGCTACGGGGTGGACGACGTGAGGCTCTTTCACAGCGCCGACCTGCGCTTTCTGAGCCAATTCAGATAGGGAGAAGGCACAAATGAGAATTTCGTTAGACTGGCTCGAAGATTATATAGATCTGCCCGACGGCGTCGATATCCAGAAACTCGCTTACGACCTCACGATGTCAACCGTGGAGGTCGAAGGGTGCGAACACTCGTCCGAAAAGTTCCAGAACATCGTCATGGGCGAAATCACGGAAGTGCTGCCGCACCCCAACGCCGACAAGCTCAGGATTTGCCGGACAGATGTCGGCTGCGGCGAGATAAAAGAGATCGTCTGCGGCGGCACAAATCTGATACGCGGCATGAAGGTAGCGGTAGCGAAGCCCGGCGCGATGGTCCGCTGGCACGGAGAGGGCGGTTTGGTTGAGATAAAGAACGCGAAACTCCGCGGCGTGGAGAGCTACGGGATGATCTGCGCATCTTCCGAGATAGGCCTCTTTGACCTCTTTCCATGCGAGGGAGATGCGGTCATCATGGACCTCTCTAATTTTGACGCCTCTCCAGGAGTTCGGCTGGACATAGCGCTTGGGATCGACGACGTGATACTGGAGATAGACAACAAATCCCTCACGAACCGCCCTGACCTCTGGGGACACTACGGCATCGCGCGCGAGCTGTCGGCGCTTTACGACATCCCGCTCAAGGAAATTCCGGCGTTCGCGCCTTTCAATGATACCGCGGCGCGTTCCGGCCTCCGGATTGCCATAGACGCCCCCGACCGGTGCGCCAGGTACATGGGGTTCAGGATAGAGAACGTATCGACGAAGGCGGCCTCGTTTAAGATACAAAGCCGCATCTGGCGCGTCGGCCAGCGTCCGATCAACGCGCTCGTGGACATCACGAACTACGTGATGCTGGCCGTAGGCCAGCCGGCCCACGCGTTCGACTACGGCAACATAAAGGGCGGCATAACTGTGCGGGTGGCCCGGGAAGGGGAGAAACTGCTCCTCCTGAACGGACGCGAACTATCGCTTTCCAGCGAGGACCTGGTCATCGCGGACGACGATGAAGCCGTGGCGCTTGCCGGCATAATGGGCGGCGCCAAGGACTCCATCTTAGACGATACGACTGACGTGATACTCGAAATCGCGAACTTCACGCCGCTTGGCGTGCGCAAGACCGCGACCCGGTTCGAAACACGCACCGAAGCGTCCGTCCGCTTCGAGAAGGGAGTCGACCCGCAGCGCGTCGAGCTTGCCGCGTCGCTTTCCGCCTCGCTATTCACGGGCGAGTTCCCGGAGATGCGGATAACGGCGTTCCTGGACAATTATCCGACGCCGCTCGTACCGTCGCCGATAACGGTCTCTCTTGACTGGCTTGCGGCGCGAATGGGCAAAAGTATCCCCCCTGAGACTATCCGCGCCTCGCTGGAGCGCCTCGGTTTCGACGTGCGGATAGAGGCTAGCGACCTGCGCGTATTGGCGCCGTCATGGCGCTCGACGGGAGACATCTCGATAGCCGACGACATAATGGAGGAGATAGCGCGCCTGCACGGATATGAAAACTTCGCCCCGGAACCGATCACGTCCGCGTTCGAGCACCCCATCAACCAGAGGGATCACGAACTTGAACGCCGCTTGCGCGAGTACCTCTCATTCCGCTGCGGAATGCAGGAGATTTTCACATATCCCTGGGTGAGGGACGATTTCATCGAGGCTCTCTCGCTGCCGAAAGGCGGGATGCTCCAGCTCTCTACCCCGCCGGCGCCTGACGAGAGGTGCATCCGCTCGTCGCTTTTGCCCAACCTGATCGAGGCCGTCTCCAAGAACGTCAGGTTCGCGGAATTGGCCGGCGGGTTCGCGATCTACGAGCTCGCGCAGGTTTACTTCGACCGTGGCTACGCTGCAAAGCAGGACGAGCGCGAAAAACTGCCGGAGCAGCGGCGGCGGCTTGCCGGGGCGGTGACGGGCGCCGCCGATGATGTACGCGATCTCTTTAGGAGGGCCAAGGGCATTGTGGAGAACATGCCGAGGCTCGTCAACATGGAACCGGTCTCGTTCACGCGGCCTGAACCAAGGCCGGCGTGGGCGGACGACACCGTATGGCTTGGCGTCACGCGCTCGGGCAAGACCATAGGCCACCTCGCGCTCCTGTCGAAAAAAGCCGCGCTCGCGTGCGGGATAAAGCAGGCGGCCGTCATGGTATTCGATATCGACGTGGACGCGCTGGAACCCCTGCCGTCCCGTACAAACAAGTTCGCTCACCTGCCGGAGTATCCGCTTGTGGAGTACGACATCTCCATGATCTTCGACGAGTCCGTAAAGTGGGGTGACATAGAGGCCGCGGCCTCGGGTAAAAAAGGTCCTGGGGATATCGTCCGGGAAGCGCGTTTCATCGATGAGTACCGGGGCAGCCAGATCCCGGGCGGAAAGAAGTCAGTCACCTTGAGGCTCGTCTTGGGTTCCGACTCAAAGACGCTCACGTCCGAGGATATAGAAAAGTCGGTCGGCGTGATAACGAAGCGCCTGTCGAAACAGCTGGGCGGCGAACTCCGCGCCGGATAAAAATAATATGACTATCCAATTGCCTCATAATGATGAACCCGAGATGATGGGCCGGCGACTCACTCCGCGAATTGGACCGCTCATACACCTCTGTCCTGAGCTGATTCGCTCGTCCGACATCCATGTCGGCCGCCATTTCGCTGCGTTCGTTCGCCGGTCCGTCATCTCTATGACTATTCCTTTCTGCGAAAGGCACAAAACGTCATGAAACGTTTTTGCGATTCGTCGATAATATCTTTGCCGTACAATGTCAGCGAGGATACCGACATACTACAGAACACGCGG
>JAISYM010000066.1 GCA_031269875.1 Synergistaceae bacterium | reverse complement strand
TGACTCCGCTCTCCCGCTGGAGATTGCGCGGCCTGAAGATCCTCGAGAACTCCTCGTAAAAGACGCCCGGCTCGAGCGTGACGCCGCGCGGATTCCATTTCTTCTCTAGCTCAGCCCTCGCGCCCTCGCGGCTCTCGTCTATGGTATCACCTTCGATCAACACGTCCATACTGACGTACCTCCATTTGTTCTCAAGTAACGGGTTCGTATAAAACCATATTCCCGCGACGCCCTCGATCATGAAACCTGAAAAATCTGAACCTTTCGCGTTTGGAGGTTTCGAAGGGTTTCCCACGCTGTTGTCGTAAACATTGAGAAAGCAGAACGTATTGTCGTCGTCAATGTAGGCCCGTCCGCCGCGCAGCAGAAAGATATCGTGATTGGCCCTTATTGTGTTCGCGCCGAGATAATCTGGAGACGGTTCATAATGCAACGGCTGTGTGTAGATTTCCAACTTATCATCGGTTGTTTTTCCCGTTACAACCGCCGGCATCATGTGGGTACCAGGAAAAACCACGAGCGCGGACGTGGCAGAACCTGTTCCAAGCTGTGTTATATCATACGGATCGATCCTCGACGCAGTCGTCGGGAGCAAAATCTGTTTATTGCCGATCTGTCTCGCGAAGCTCACCTGTCTGTACCCTCGATTGAAAGCGGAAATTGGCTTCACGTTATCTCGAGAATCCACTCCTGCGTCAATCTCGTCCCCAACGTACTTGAGACCGGTGGGAACTCCATAAATGACGTGTAACTGATTGCCTTCAAATTGAGTGGAATCGCTGGAGATATAGATTGGCGCAGACCATGAACTCATGCCAAAAGTAATTTTGGTGCTATTTATACTGTCAAACGTGAACGGCACATCGAGGCGGCTCGACGGCATGCCAATCCCGGCGTTCTGAATCGGATCGCTCAGGATGTTGAACACCGCCTGGGCGCGCATCCGCGCGGAACTCTGATCCTCTGACGTTTGAAACATGTTGTAAAAACCGCCCAAAAGCGACCCCGTCATGCCAAGCACGATGCCCATTATCAGCACGACGATAAGTATCTCTATAAGGGAAAAACCGCCGGCACGGCGGGAACTAATCCGGAACTTCTCCGACGCTCTGCCAGCCACTGGCGCTCACCTCTCTCTTCATCGTTATGCTGCGCTCCCCGGCAAGGACGCCGCCGCCCCACGACACAATCACGCTTATATCGGCGGAGTCCGCCGATTTGACGAGCGGCTTGTTGAACGTGGGACTGGCGATGGTTATCGTGTACATGCCCTCCTTATTCGTAGTCTCCCCTTCAGCCTCAAGGAGATCGAACGGAAGCGCTTCCCGGTTCTCCAGCGTGCGCAGCGCTATTTCGGTGGCGCGCTCGCGCTCCTTATAGAGCATCGTCCCCTGCGTGATCAAAATGCCTGCCATCATGCCCAGCAGCACTATACCCAGCACATACAAGGCCACAACCATTTCGGCAAGCGACGCGCCACTTCTCCTTTTCTTAATTAATAAATCCATCATACCGGCACACGACCTCGTGAAAATGTCATAATAAAGTCGATCAAAAAATATTTCCCTTAAAGCCTATCGAACTAATATTATAGCATCTTGTCCCTTTTTACAATGAGACAAAAGTCCCTACTGCGAAAATTTCAGTTCTCGGCGGCAAGTCAAATCCCTTTCTGTTTGAAGAAAAATCTCAGTATTTCATCGAGCTGGTCGAAATCGATCAAAAAGGCGTCGTGACCGTTATCGCTGTCTATCTCCTCATACGCCGCGCGCGCGCCGCTCTTTCCGGCGAGGCGCGCCACCTCCATCACCTGCCAGTTTGGGAAGAGTATGTCGCTCGATATGCCGACAGCGAGCACATCCCTGTCCGCCAGCGCGGCAAAGGCGCGTTCTATCCCGCCCCTTCCGGCGCCGACGTCGTGTAAGTCCATGGCCCTGGTCGTATAGAGATAGCAGTTCGCGTCGAAGCGCGATACGATCTCGCTTCCGTGGTGATCCAGATACGATTCCACCTTAAATTTAGAGCCCCACTCATGCCGGTCCGCGCTGTCGTCCGCCATGCTCCTCATCCAGCGGCCGTTAAAATTCTGTTCGCTCCGGTAAGTGATCATGGCGAGCATTCTGGCGGTGGCAAGGCCGCTCACAGGCCCCTGGCCTGGGTAGTAGTCACCGCCGGCCCAGTCCGGGTCGGAGAGTATGGCCTTTCTCTGCACCTCGTTGTACGCGATGGCCTGTGGGTAGAGACGTGTAGGAGCCGCGATCACGCCGCAGCTCGATACGTCGCCGGGAAAGGAGAGCGCGTGTTCGATGGCGATCATGCCTCCAAACGATCCCCCCAGCGCCATTCTTATCTTGCGGACGCCGATAGCCTCCAGGGCGCGTTTCTGCGCGCGGGCCACATCTCTGGGGGTTATGACGGGAAACGTCATCGCCCAGGGATGCCCTGTGGCACTATTTACGCTCATTGGGGACGAACTGCCGTAGGGGCTGCACAGATTGTTCACGCAGATCACGCAGAGCCGCTTTGTATCGAGCGCGCGACCGGGGCCGACCAGCGGCCCGAACCAGGCGTCCGGAAGCCCCGGAACCGCCGGCCCGGACAGATGATGACTGCCCGTCATGGCGTGACATACAAGTATGACATTTGAGCCGTCCGGCGCGGGCGAGCCGTACATAGCATATACCTGAAGCACCTCCGGAATCGCCTTGCCGGAATCCAACTCCAGACCTTTTATCGTAATTTCGTCAATCCGCTCAAACTGTTCTTCGCCGGTCATTTTTCCCCCGTCTTATAGATGAATATCGAAAAAACGACTTACCATACGCGGAGCATCAGGTTGTTATCACCGAACGATTTCGTCGAATCTTTGCTTGTGAGGTTATAGCTTACGCCAAAAGCGCCATTGAGTATTCTCAATATATCACCTTTATTGCCGGAGCCGCCGAAATTGCCGGAGCCGTCAAACCCGAGGTATATGCGCGAGTAGGTGGCTGTAGCCGGAACCGTCTCTATAATAATTCCGCCGTAACGGTTTACATCGGACGCCAGGTCCGGCCGGCTCGCGTAAATCTCCAGACTTCGCTGGATGACGGCCGCCTGCGTCACGTCGTAGCTGGGCACGCCAAGAAAAACGTGTTTGTCGGCATTGTACGCGATCCACGCGGCGCGGACGCTGTGCAGAGAGCGCACATAACGATTGGCTTCTCCCTGCGCGTCAATTTTTTCGGATGTTGACATATTGAGGAGGATCAACGCGCCTATGATGCCAAGAATCACCACCACCAGCATGAGCTCAACCAGAGAGAAAGCTCTCTTTTTCATAACGCGCATTTGCGCCAGCACCCTTCGTCTTGAGTTTTACAAAACAAGTGACTCCATTATCATTACACCGCCACATTTTACGATATAATTGTCCTTGTTTAAAGAGCCCTAAGACTCATTTTAATACGTCCTGAAGCCGCTGCGTATGGCGGACTCGCACTCATCCGGCGGGAGGGCCCGGCTGTATAACCATCCCTGAAAGACGTGACAGCCAAGCGATTTCAGCGTCACAGCCTGCGCTTCGGTCTCGACGAACTCGGCGAGCAGTTCTATGTCCATCGTCCTGCACAGGTCGCTTATCGAGGAGATGATGTCGGAGCTGATCTTGCTCACTGTGACATCCCTTACCAGACTGCCGTCAAGCTTGATCATGGCGACCGGGAACTGTTTCAGGTACACGAGCGAGCTGTGTCCCATACCGAAATCATCTATGGCGATATTTACTCCCATGTGGCGAATGTCCTGCAGGAGTATGTTATGCCCCATATCGGAGGAGAGGCCCGTCGACTCCGTTACTTCCGCTTTCATGCAGGATGGATCGAGTTCGTACTTTTTTATGCACGCGGCTATTTTTTCCGGCAGATCGGGATCGCCGAGCTGTTTGACCGACACGTTGAAGGACATCACTATGCCGGTAAGCCCGTGATCCAGCCACTGCCTCATCTGCCTGCATGACTCGTCGCAGACCCAGACGCCTATCTCCCCTATAAACCCGACCTCCTCCGCCAAGGCGACAAAGAGCGACGGCGGCACCCTGCCGATGTTCGCGTGCTTCCATCGCAGCAGGGCTTCGACTCCGACGACCTTTCCGGTGGAGCAGTCCACCTGGGGCTGGTACTCGAGAAAAAGTTCCTTTTTTTTGATGGACTCCAACAGGTCGTTTGCCAGCGCCCTGGATATCGAACCAATCTCCCCCGGCTGATCCGTCAAGTTCGCGCACGACTCCCCCAAATTTCCGCTCACACGCAGAAGTTCGTCGTATGAAGCCTCGAACCTGAGTCTCTGAGCCTTCTCATCAATGCGGATAAACGGCCAATATATCAGGAAGCCAAGCAAGAGGTTAAAGAGTTGAACGACGCTTCCCGCAAAAGACCCGGCGGCGGCGTAACCGCTGATCAAGACCGGCGTCGTCCAAGCCACGTCCATCGTCGACTCCGGCAGAAAACCCAGCGCGGCGGCATAGTATGACGTCACCGTCAGCACCATAGGCGTGAGGATAAAGGGGATGAAGTACACCGGGTTCAGGACTATCGGCAGCCCGAAGATGAGCGTCTCGTTTATGTTGAATACCGCCGGCAGGAACGATATTTGCGCTATCTTCCGGAGACCGCTCCTCCTGTGCGTCAGAAGCAGGGCTAAAAGGAGGGAGAGCGTGTTGCCGGCGCCTCCCATAGAGACGTACGTGTCGAAGAACGTCTTGGTTATAATGAAAGGAGCTCTCTGTCCCGCGGCGACCGCAAGTTCGTTTGCCCTCATCGCCGACATGTAAATTTCAGTCATCACCGGTTCCATAGCGTTTGATCCGTGTATGCCCAAGAACCACAGAAAATGCCTGATGAAGTTGTAGATGAGCGCCGTGCCGAGGTTGTTTCCAAGGTTCTTGAACGGAGAAGCTATCGCGTCGTAGATGAGCGAGTGAATGTCGTTCACTCCCAGAGCGGCCATACCGACTTTAAAGAGCGCGAATATTCCTATTGTCAGAGCGGCAGGCCCAAGCGCGGAAAAGACGGTGGACATAGCCGTACCGGCTTCTTTCGAAAAAAAGCGGATCCGAAGCGACCTTATACCAAAGAATCTCAAGAAAAGTTCCGATGAGACGAGGCTCACGATAATCGCCAAAAAAAGGCCGTGAATGCCAACCCAGTTGTAAGGGATAGCGAAGTCCTTCGTGGACGGTTCTATCATCGTGAGAAGGGAGCAGAACGCCACCGTGCCGAGGATCGCCGGGTGGACGTTGTCGAGCAAGTGCTTTCGGTTGTATCGTTCCGCGATGTTGTATCCTATCGTAAAGACTGTTACCGGAGAGAGTATCGCGAGGGTTCCATCCCAAATATAGCCCCCGAAGGCTCTCCATCCCTCTCCAAAGAGTTCCTTCATCATGTTCTGATAGACCATTATGGGAAAGTTGTTGAGCAACACTCCAAACGCGCCCGCGATCACCACGGGAAGCGTCAGTGTCAGCGCGTTCCTTATTATGCTCAGGTATTCTGAACTTGCGATCTTAAACCAAAAACCAAACACGCCGTTTCCCCGCGCAAGCCGTTCCTGCCCCAAACCCAAGCCTCCTCCAATGAAATCGCCGGATATCTTGCTAACCCTATATTATCACATTCCGCAGCGGCGGTTGGCCGGATAATCAATTTTGGATGTATACTCACGAAAGAGGTGATTTTGTGGTATGAAAAGCGGAGCCAAGGGTTTTGCCGCGGTTTTTTTCTCCTATGTCCTGTGGGGAGCGATGCCAGTATATTGGAGGGCAATGTCCGCCCTCGACCCGCTTGAGATATTGGCGCACAGGGCGATATGGTCCTGCGCGTTTACGCTCGTCCTGCTTCTGCTCTCGCGCCGCGCCGGCGGTACAGCCGCCCTCGTCCGCTCAAATCCGAAGGCGCTTTTGGGGCTGGCCTTCTCCGGCGCCATAATCACGGTGAATTGGTATCTGTACATCTGGGCGGTAAACGACGGGAGAATACTGGAGACGAGCCTCGGTTACTTCATAAACCCTCTAGTAAGCATACTCTTCGGGATGATCTTCTTTGACGAGCGCCTCCGAAAAGCCCAATGGGCAGCGGTAACGCTTGCCGTCTGCGGAGTTTTGGCGGAGGTGGCGAACCTCGGCCGGATTCCGGTCTTCTCCCTTGGGCTCGCGTTCACCTTCGGGCTGTACGGGCTGTTAAAAAAGCTATCCACCGTCGATCCGATAACGGGGCTGTTCGTGGAGACGGCGTTAATGACGCCATTTGCGCTGGTCTGGCTCGCCTGGCGGCAGAGCGCGGGCCTCTCGGCCTTTCCATACCCCCTCCGGCTCGACCTTCTCCTTGCCGGCGCGGGCATTCTTACGGCCGCGCCGCTGATGGTTTTCGCCTGGGGGGTGAGCAGAATTTCCATGACGGTCATCGGCCTCATTCAGTACACGTCCCCGATAATGACGTTCCTCACCGCCACGCTCGTCTATCACGAGCCAATGCCGACAGCTAGGATCATCTCGTTCGCCCTGATATGGGCGGCGATAATAATATTTACGGCGGAATCTTTCATGGTTTCCGGAAGAAACACGGGGGTATGCGGAAATGGGTAAAAGCGCCGTCGGATTCACGCTTCTAGCGACATCCGCGTTCATATGGGGAAGCGCGTTCGTAGCGCAGAGCGTGGGAATGGATTATGTGGAGCCGGCGACCTTTAACGCCGTCCGGTTTTTCGTCGGCGCGCTCTCGCTTCTGCCTGTGATATGGGCCCGGTCGCGCTGGGCCGGGAGCGCGGCAAGACAGACCGAGGCAGACGGCAGGACTCTTTTTACGGCAGGACTCGCATGCGGAAGCGTCTTATTTGTGGGCGCGACGTTCCAGCAGATGGGCATCGTTTATACGACGGTCGGAAAAGCCGGGTTCATCACAACATTATACATTATCATCGTGCCGATTTTGGGACTCTTCATGAGGAAGAAAGTGGCGCTTCACATGTGGTTCTGCGCGGCCGCCGCGATCGCGGGGCTGTATCTTTTGTGCGGCGGCGAAGCGACGGCGCTTAACCGGGGCGATATCCTGGTTCTCGCGTGCGCGTTCTTGTTCTCCGTCCACATTCTGCTGATCGACCGCTTTTCTCCGCTGATGGACGGCGTGAAACTCTCCTTCCTGCAATTTTTGGCAAGCGGCGCGATGAGCCTGGTTATGGCGTTTATTACTGAACGTCCCGATCTCGCGTCAATCTGGGCCGCGCGGATGCCGATTTTATTCACCGGCGTGCTCTCCTGCGGGGTAGGCTATACGTTTCAGATCATCGGTCAGAAGAGTGTGAACCCGGCGCTCGCGTCGCTTGTGATGAGCCTGGAATCGGTATTCGCCGCGCTGACGGGGTGGATCGTTTTAAATCAGGTACTTTCGCCGCGGGAAATAGCCGGCTGCGCAGTGATTTTCGCCGCCATAATTTACGCTCAGGCCCCTAAAAAAGCGTCCGGCCGCTCCCAAGAGCAACCGGACGTGTAGCCCGCGATAATTCGACGTACTTTTGTCGCGGTGCGGTTCGCGCTGTGAGCCGAAAAGCCTTAGCGTATTCTCACTTAAAAAGCGGCGCCAGGACGAGCGATACGACCGTCATCAACTTTATGAGGATATTTAAGCTGGGTCCTGCCGTGTCCTTGAAAGGGTCGCCCACCGTGTCCCCGTTTACGGCGGCGGCGTGAGCCGGCGAGCCCTTGCCGCCGTGATTGCCCTCTTCGATGTACTTCTTCGCGTTATCCCACGCGCCGCCGGCGTTTGCCATGAATATGGCCATCATGACACCGGTCACGATAGAACCGCCCAAAAGTCCGCCCAGCGCGGCCGCGCCGAGGAACTTACCGACCAGGATGGGGACAATGACGGCCATCATGCCCGGCACTATCATCTCCTTTATCGCGGCAGCCGTTGAAATATCCACGCACTTCTCGTACTCCGGTCTGCCCGTGCCCTCCATGATTCCGGGTATCTCACGGAACTGACGGCGCACCTCTTCTATCATGTGCTCAGCCGCGCGGCTCACCGCCTGAATGGAAAGAGCGCTGAAGATGAACGGCAGCATTCCTCCGATAAAGAGGCCGACCATGACGTTGGGATCGTTCAGGTCTATCTTGGCAAGTCCGGTAGCCGTCGAGTAGGAGACGAAGAGCGCAAGCGCCGTGAGCGCGGCCGAACCGATGGCCAGCCCCTTCCCGACAGCCGCCGTCGTGTTCCCTACAGCGTCGAGGCGATCCGTGATGCCGCGCACCTCCTCCGGAAGCCCGGCCATCTCGGCGATACCGCCCGCGTTGTCGCTGATCGGGCCGTAAGCGTCGACGGAGAGGACCATGCCCGTAATGGAAAGCATCCCCACGGCGGAGCAGGCGATTCCGTACATGCCTCCGAAATGGTAACCCGTCAAGGTCGCGACGCAGATCAATATGACCGGCACCACCGTGGATTTCATGCCCACCGACATTCCAGCCAAAATGTTCGTGGCTGTTCCGGTGTTTGAGGCGTCAGCGATCTCCTTCACGGATTTATAATCCGCGGAGGTGTATATTTCTGTTATCTTCCCTATCAGGACTCCGCAGACAACGCCGCCCACGACTGACCAGAAAAGAGTGACATCTCCGACAAAGAGCCATTTTGTCAGGAAATACGTCCCAATCGCCATAATGCCGCCCGTCGCGTAAAGGCCCGTCGTGAGGGCCCTCTGTGGGTTGCCGCCTTCCCCTACCCGGACAAAAGACGTTCCTAAGAGAGCCGCCACGATGCCCAGCGCGCAGAGGAGGAGCGGGTACATCAGTCCCGGACGCCCGTTCGCGAGAACCCCGACCGCCATAGCCGCCAAGATCGAGTTCACGTAGGATTCAAAGAGATCCGCGCCCATGCCGGCTATATCCCCGACGTTGTCTCCGACGTTGTCCGCGATAACCGCCGGGTTTCTCGGGTCATCCTCCGGAATACCCGCCTCCACCTTGCCGACAAGGTCCGCGCCGACGTCTGCCGCCTTCGTGTAGATACCGCCCCCGACGCGCGCGAAGAGGGCTATGGAGCTTGCCCCGAAGCCGAACGCCGTTATCACGTCCGCATCGCCAAAGATCATGTACGCGCCAAGGACGCCAAGAATGCCAACGCCTACGACCGTCATGCCCATTACGCTGCCGCCGCGAAACGCTATGCCAAGCGCCTCGTTCATGCCCTTTGTAGCGGCAAAAGCCGTCTTCCCGTTAGCCTTCGTCGCGACTTTCATGCCGATAAATCCCGTTGCCGCGCTGCACAACGATCCCGCAACAAAACATACGGCGCTCGGATAGCCGAGATAATAACCAAGCGCGGCCGCCACCGCGATAACGAAAATCACCAGCGCCTTGTACTCCCTATAGAGAAAGGCCATCGCACCGCTCTGGATAATCCCCGACAGCTCATTGATTCTCTCGTTTTCGACCTCATAAGCGTCTATCCTGGCGGAAGATATGATCGAGTAAATCAGGGCGACGCCGGCAAGCGCCGCAATAGCAATTTCCATAGCAACAAACTCATCCATTCCTTAAAAAAGCCTCCTCTCAGTATGTAGCACGTGCAATTATAGGCCACATCTTAAAATAATGGAAGGGTATCAATCAGCTTCCTCGCGATCCTGATTAATTACATATCTGTATATATGCAGCAGGAAATATGACAGCGAGAGTATCATAGGCCCAAGAAAGAGCCCGAGGAACCCCCACGTGGACAACCCTCCGATGATGCCGATGAATACCATGAGGACGTGCGCCTTGCTGCCCTCCGATATGAAAAGCGGGCGCAGAAAATTATCTATGCCGCTTACGAGCGTGACGCCCCATATCAGAAGCAGGATGGCGGAGGTCGTATCGCCTTTCAAAAAAAGGTAGAGCGCGCCAGGTCCCCAAATCAGCGGTGTTCCAACGAAGGGTATCATGGCGAGGAAGAACATGATACAGCCAAAGACGACGCTGTTCGGCAGACCGACGAAACGCCAGCCTATCGCCCCGAGCGTGCCCTGAATGCCGGCGGTCAGCATTATGCCGTAGAATATCGCGTAGAGCATCCGCTTGCACCTGATGAAAAACGCGTCCTTCGAGGCGTCCGACAGCGGCAGTATATCCCTCATAAACCGAATCGCTATATGCCCGTCATGCGTTATAAAAAAAGAAGCCACCATGATCACTATCAGATTGACGCCGAGCTTGAACGCGTTTCCAACCATCTCCCTCGACACGCGCGCCAAAAACGAGGCAAGCACCCGGCTCCCGTTCGAGAACAGCTCCCCCCATAATGGCAGCGCAAAAAAGTCCGGGTGTGACGAGATAAAGCTGCCGAGCTTCGGAATAGATAAAATCTGATCAAAAGTGAGACCATTCTCGGGAAAGTTGTTTATCAGAAACATATATAGCCTCCCCGCCTCCTTCGTTATCGTGAACCCGGCAAATATCATCGGAAGCACGAGCAGCAGGATGATAAGCGCTGTATTTATCCCGGCGGCCAGGTACGAATACCTCCCGCGCAATATTTTTTGGGCGATGAAGCAGTACACCGGATATGTAAAAAAGGAGAGAACGGCTGCCCACGAAAGCGCCGGCGCAAGCGGTCTTATCACAATGCCGCTCAGAATGACGAAAAGACACAGAAGCAAGACGAACGGCATCGCGCTGTTTTTCATCTTTAAAACATTTTTGGTGTCATCAGAAATATTCATAATAAAGAACCTCCAGACTATATATTACCTCGCTGTCACTGAACCATTATACTTAAATTAGACTAAAAGGCACAGGGAAAGTGCCGGAAAAATAGTGCGCTGTACGTTCATAAATTAACTCCCTTTTAGGAGTTGAGGGAGTCTGGAATTTTTGTAGTTTTAGGAACAAGAGAGAGCGGGATCGGGTCTGGACACGGGGTTTATTGAGGTGTAATATACTCTATGCTTTCAAGTGTTAAAACTTGTCCCCGTCAAGGGCAGCGGTGCCTATTTTATAGGCTAATGGCCCTGAGTATGTCCCCTGTCTGCAAGAGGGGGACTTTTACTTACCTGAAGCAAGTCATGTTTACTGTATTTACTGATTGAATAGCTGAATTAATCGGTTAAGCTTTCTGCTATGTCAGACATTAGCAGGGGTGATAACAAATGAATCGTAATCAGCTGTCGGGAATATCCATCAAAGGTTATAGATCGATGGAAGACTGCGATATCAAACTGAAAAACCTCAATATTCTGATCGGCCCCAACGGCGCGGGCAAGTCGATGTTTATCGAACTGTTAAACATGATCAATTGTTTATTCGACGGACGTCTCCAGGAGTACGTTTCCACTCACGGCGGCCCGGACGAACTTCTGCGCTTCGGAAGGAGCGTCACCTCACGGATCGAGATAGGATTGTTCTTTGACAAAAGGCATTATTTGGCCGTTCTCGAGCCTTCGGATGACGGGAGGCTGTTTTTCGCGGAGGAACGCGTCGGCATCGAGGGGCATGAGGATTTGAACATAGGCTGCGGGCATTTCGAGACGCGCATACGAGAACACGAAAACGAAATCGCGGACGTCAACTGCCAGGCGTTCAACCTCACAAATGTTGGCCGCAACGCATCAATCAGGCTGCCTCAGCCGTTTGGGCCCTGTAAAAAACTTTCGTTTGACGGATCGAACCTCGCGCCTTATTTATATGAACTCAAGGAAAACCACTATGGAGACTACGTGAGGATCATCAAGCGGCTGCGTATCATCGCGCCGTTTTTCAATGATTTTTATCTCGTTCCGAACGAGGACACACCGGGGACGATCAGTTTGAAATGGCTGGAGTCGGGGCAAGACATACCCCTCAGTCCAAACTCCCTCTCGGACGGTATGCTCCGCTTTGCCTGTGTCCTCGCGATCTTCAGATACCCAAAGGAACGAAGGCCAGACATAATTCTCATCGACGAGCCGGATCTTAGCCTTCATCCGAAGGCGCTGGAGCTACTTTACCATATCATAAACGTAGTGTCTGAATACAGGCAGATCGTTATATCTACGCAGTCAGAGGGGATGATCAACAAATTTAAAGCCGATGATATCATCATAGCGGACAGAACCGGCGGAAAAACCGCTTTCCACAGAATTGACGCGGACGAACTGGAGGAGTGGCTGGAAAATAAAACTATAACAGAGCTGTGGGCAAACTCAATCATAGGCGGTCAGCCTACGCTGTGAACTTTATTAGCGGCGGTTTTCCCTCGCTTTACCTCGGCAGGCGTCGCATCCATCGCACGCGCAGCCGCTTTTTTTCGATCGGAATACCTTACGATAAACAGTGACGGCCACAAGAGCCACCGCCGACAGGGCCACCAAAAAATCGACTCCGTTCATTAATTTACCCTCCGCTAAAACAACTGCCTCCACAGTACAACTATACGACAGTTCTAACTTAATTGAACTTTGTACGTATGTAATTTAAAACCGGAATTACTCCTGTACAAATATTTTACGCGCAAGCCCCTGATTTATAACCAGTCTGCTCTCCCTCACTTTGAGTACGGTGTTGCCCATGCTGTCCGACATCGGGGTAATCGTCTGTCCTGCCAGTATGCCCAAATCCTCAAGGTGTTTCTTTACCTTTTCCTCCGCGCTGACCTTTGCCACAGTAACCTCACTGCCGATCGGAACAGCCGCTAACGGTAACATCCCCCGCATCCACCCTTTCTCTTCAACGTGTATACTATTGCGGCGTCCGAAATTTGTCAAGTGATGCAAACTTAACCTCGAAAGTAAAAAACCCCGGCTGGGCCGGGGGCTTTACTTGTGATATTTACTGGGAAATAGCGCTGACCGGGCAGGTTGAAACGCAAGCGCCGCACTCGACGCAGGTATCACCGTCCACGGAAGCCTTGCCGTCATTCACACTGATAGCGCTCGTCGGGCAAACCCCAACGCACGCCTCGCAGCCGATACAAGTATCCTGATCCACTACCGCTTTAGCCATTAAAATTCCTCCCCTTGTTTTGGTGATTGTGGTGAAGTTGAAGCTCTTGCGAGCTCACCGCGATTTTATGATTCTATCACAGAAAGCCGTATGATCAAGCAAATTCCACCCGATACCGTTATGACGGCTTTTCGCGACATTCTTCGATTTGCGCGCATAGAGTTTTTTGATATAACTCAAACTTGGGCATAGAGGGCCTGCGCGCCGCTCCCGCACAGTACGAAAAGCTACGGGCAAGCGGCGGAGCGGAAAACGGAACCCAGGGTGTGTTTAAGCTGTAAGAGAAGTGACGATCAAGTTGCTATTTCGAAGCCATAACCAGTTATAGCTGTCCGATCCAAATTCGTAGCATCCCTCTGAAGCCAGAGTCCCTTTGGCGAGAGCCGCCGCGAATATGTGTCGATAGCTTTTTGCGATGCGTTCCCGGCGCCGTCTGAGCTCTTTTCCGGCTTTCCCGGCTTTCCTGCCCCCTCCGCTATCATCGACCTTGCGCTCGCGGCCATCTGCGCCGCGCTTGCGGCTACGGCGATATCCTGGCCGGAGGGATCGCCGGGGGCAAGCGCGGCCCGCGCCACAATCGAAGCGTTCCTCAACGCCTCTTCCGGGTCCTTGGTCGGCGGCGTGCTTATCGGCACCTCTCCGCCTGTGATGTAGCGTTTGCCGTCAGGGCCGGTCGTGTATGTGTACGAGACGGGCCCGCCGAACCTGCCTGCCGCGGCCTTGTGGGCGGCTTCGTGGGCGATAACGTCGTTTTGAATCTCTTCGAGCTCCGCGACGGCGCGGTCGTTTGCCGAGCTTTTTGCCGAACTTTTTGCCGAGCCAGCCCGCGTTTCGGGGTTTTTGGAGATAGGCTCGTCATCCGGGCCGCCGCCGGAGATTTTGACACCGGCGCTCATACCGGTGCGCCGTCCTCCCGGTATCGAGTCAAGCGCTTCCTCCGTGCCGGTTACGCTCACTTCGGCGCCGACGACATACCGCTTGCCATCAGGGCCGGTCGCGTAGATATAGGTAGTCCTCGTTCCGCATCCCGCCGCTCCCGACTTGACCGCCCGCTCACGGGCCAAAACCTGACGTTCGGCCCGCGCGAGGTCTCGCGACGCGTCGTTCGGCATGGTATTCAGAGCGGCCCTCGCCGGCACGGTCATATTGGGATCAGGACTCCCTATCCTCACGGTTCTCCGACCACCCTTCAAATAATGTCACTAAATTAAAGAAACGCCAATCAATGCTCCCAAACGACATTTTGCCGTATGGAAAGCCGGATAGCACTGACAATAAAATCAGCCTTACTTAATTATACTATTTTCGCGC
Organism: Synergistaceae bacterium; assembly: GCA_031269875.1. Classification (GTDB taxonomy): domain Bacteria; phylum Synergistota; class Synergistia; order Synergistales; family Synergistaceae; genus JAIRNC01. The sequence continues at coordinate 11,130 of JAISYM010000066.1, read as the reverse complement.
TGAGACACAATAGAGTCTCTACGGCAAATTTCGCGAGCGTCCCAAACAAGCCGGTCGCGGTCGATGTCCGCCGCGCGGGGTTCGAAAAACCGCCGCAGACGCCAAAGATCATGCCCGTTCCAGCCGCAAGCAGCAGTGACAGTATCGGGCGTCTTTTAATGGCCGCCGACAGGTCGGCGCTCTCCATCGATTGCCGCAGCTTCCCCTTCGCCTGCTCCAGAGTCGGGGCATTCTTCTTGTGGTTCATTTGGTTCTTCGGGCTGTTCATCATCTCCGTCCTCTCTCCGCAGGCTTTTATTTACATACTTGAAGCCGGAAACGACGACCGCCAGTGAGGCCGATACACAGACCGCTCCAGCAGCCGCCAACGAGACGGCCTCGCCAAAGTGAGGCAGCATAACGCGGTACAGGGCGAAGAGAAGAGCCAGTATTCCGGCGATCGCCAATACAGCCGCCGTGAAGAAGGACGCCCCAACCGCCAGCAGTATGAGCACATTCCTGCGAAGCTCGCGGCCCTCCGCCTCCGCCAGTTCAAAAAGAGAGATAATTATTTCAGCGACAGCCTTCAATATGGCGGTTTATCCCTTTAAGCATCTTCCGGACGCGAAAAAACCCACCGCTTTGCCGATAACAAAGCCCGTCGCGACCGCGGCTCCGACCGCGGCAAATGGGTGGGCGGCTATCTTCTCCTCGATAACATTCACCGCGTCACGTGCTGGTTTGCCGATTTTGTCGCTTACCTTTTCTGCCACCGGGCGCAACGCCTCGTTGACGCGGGTGAAGCCGTCTTCGAGAAAGGACTTTATCTTGGCCATATCCGGTACGCTGTCTTCCCGCCTGTCCTCGGCGATTTTCTCCCTCAGATCAGCAATTTCCTCCCTTAATCCCTCGACCAGCGAGAAAAGCTCTTCGATTCTGGCATTGCTCTCCATGCAGATCTCCCCCCTGTTTTTGTTAAGGAAACGCTGATTAATTCGCCTAAACGACATTTTGCCGTTTAGGGAGGCAGACGCCGCAAGGGGTTGAATCTTCACCCTTCAGGCCCCTAACAATAAATCAGCCCTTCCTTAAATTGGTGTTTCCACGACGGTGCCCTACTGTTAAATTTTACTACGAACAGGCCGGTTTGCGTTCGGCAATTCGCGATATTGAGGGTTATGAAAAGGCTGGCACATCCCAAACAGCCTACCCATCACGAGATGATATAATCACCGGTGGAACAGCAAGATCCCGCTGGGAGGCAGCGAAATGATTGTCGGAAAAACGAAAAAGACGAAAAAAATTTTCATCTTCCTCTTGTCGGCCGCCATACTTGCCGCCTCGTGCGTCACTGTCACAGCGGCTGGGAACGCAGTGCTCCAGGCCGACTCGATGAACTACGACCCAAAGTCGCGCAGCGTAACGGCGGAGGGGAACGTCCGCTTCAAGTCGCCCGACGGAGAGATATCGGGGGATAGGGGAATAGGTTACACCGACGGCGGATCGTTCGAGATGGAGGGCCGCGTGAGGGGCCGCTTCGCAGCGCAGTCCATGGACATAACCTGCGATTTCATCATGCTGGAGAGAGCGGCCGACGGCAAACAGATTATAACGGCGAGAGGGAGCGTGCGGGTGTCGAGAGACGACGGCACGATAGCGGCCGGCGAGATCGAATGGGAACTGGAAAGCGACAACTACAGCGCTGGCGGAGGCGTTTTGATAGATTTCGGGAGCTACATGGTCGATTCAGACGAGGCGTCCCGTAACGGCAATCGCTTCCGCGCGAGGAACATACGCCGCTACGAAGATCGCGCCAGGAGGATGATTATAACAGCCCAAGAGGCGGATGGTTTGATAGAGAGAGGGGATATCGTGGAGCTGATCGCGGAGGGCGGCGTGGCCATGAACATAGCCGAGGTTCGCGGCTCTTCTACGAGGATTACCGGAAACAGAGGGGTCTTCTCGCGGGATCGCGGCACGCTCGTAATATCAGGCGGGGCCTCCGCGTCCCAAGAAGGGCGGAGCGTGCGGGCCGCGAATATTGTGTATCATATAGACAGCGGTCGCGTCGAGGCTATTGGAGACAGGCCAAGCATAGCCTTTGAGATGCGCGATTAGCGAAATGGGCGAAAAGGACAGGTATCTCTTAATCGGCGAAGCGCTCAGCAAGAGTTTCAAGCGCCGCGAGGTCGTGAGCGGCGTGAGCATTTCCGTCGGCGCGGGCGAGGTCGTCGGGTTGCTGGGGCCTAACGGCGCGGGCAAGAGTACGACGTTTTATATAATGACGGGCCGCATAATGCCGGACTCCGGCAAGGTTTTCATCGGGGACGAGGATATAACGCCGCTGCCGATGTACAAGAGGGCCAGAAGGGGCGTTGGGTATCTGCCTCAGGAACCGTCCATATTCCGTCACATAAGCGTGAGGGAGAATCTGGAGCTGGTACTCGCGTCAAAGGGGGTGCGGGGCGGCGAATGCGCGAAACGCTGCGACGCGCTTGCTGGTGAGTTTGGGCTCGAGCGCGTGATGGACGCGCCGGGTTACGCGCTTTCGGGCGGCGAGCGCCGGCGCGTCGAGATAGCGAGGTGCCTTGCGGCAGACCCGGCCTTTATATTGCTCGACGAACCATTTAGCGGGATCGATCCCGTGGCTGTCTGCGACCTCCAGGACATAATCCGTTCGCTCCGCTCGAAGGGTTTCGGGATACTCCTTACCGATCATAACGTCAGAGAGACGCTGACTATCACCGACAGGACCTATATCATGCATCAGGGGAAGGTAGTCGTTGAAGGGCCGCCCGAAAAAATAGCGGACGACCCGCTCGCCAAAAAATATTACCTCGGAGACCGTTTTGAATGGTAGATGAAATCGCCCATAACAGGGAAAGCCTGGACGGCGGGATGTCAGGAATGGTCGGCCGCGCCATGAGGATGATGCTGGGAACATTGACGAGCAGAGTGTTGGGGCTTATTCGGGAGATTCTGACGGCGGGTTTTTTTGGAGCGACGCGCAATCTGGATGCCTTCTACGTCGCGTACACGCTTGCGAACTTATCCCGCCAGCTTTTAGCGGAAGGGGCTCTCTCAGCCTCGTTCGTTCCGGTATTCGCAAGGGTTCATAAGAGGGACGGCGCGGACTCCGCCAAGCGTCTCGCCCGTCAGGTGATGACAATTTTACTTGCTGTCTGTCTCGCAGCGGTTCTGGCTGGTATGCTGATATCGCCGGTTTTGGTGACGGTAATCGCTCCGGGCTTCACCGGCGAGCAGGCAGACCTCGCCGCGGCGCTTACCCGCGCGCTCTTCCCGTTCCTCCTGCTCGTCTCGGTAGGAGCTCTCGCAATGGGCGTTTTAAACAGCATAGGAAGTTTTTTCGTGCCGGCAATAGCGCCGGCCGCAAGCAACGCAGCGTTTATAATCATCGTTATTGCGCTCCGAGGCACCGTCTCCATGTGGACTCTCGTTATCGCGGTTCTGACCGGTGGTTTTTGCAGCATGGCCCTTCAGTGGGTGTGGGCCGGAAGGATGGGCATGGGCCTTATTCCGGCAAAGCCGGATCTGACGAACCGCGACCTGCGGGAGACGCTCGCTCTCTTTGTCCCATACGCGGCGGGACTTTCGCTCAACCAGATAAACCCTGTCATCAGCAGGATGCTCGGTTCCTTTCTGGAGGGAGGGGTTATCTCCGTCCTGAACTATGCGGACAGGATAATCCAGCTTCCGCTCGGACTCTTCGTGATAGCCATATCGCAGGCCGTGCTGCCGATGCTCTCGCGATTTGAATTAGACGACAGGGAGGGCTTTCGAATATTTATAAGGGACGCGCTCCGTTTCAACCTATTTATAGTGACGCCGGCGGCGATAGGCCTCATGCTGGCCTCACGCCCGATAGTCCACCTGCTGCTCGTCCGCGGCGCTTTCGGAGGCTGGGCGTGGGGCGCGGCGTCGGACGCCCTTGCCTGTTACGCGGCCGGTCTGCCCGGCATCGCCTGCAATACGGTACTTATGCGCGCGCTTTACGCGCGCCGTCTGCCAAAGGCGGCGATGAGCGTCACCCTCTTCACGGTCTGCGCGAACCTGCTTTCGGGCGCGGTTATGATGCGCTTTATATCGTACAGGGGCTTGGCTATCGGCACATCCTGCGCGTTTACCGGCGCGGCGTTCTTGGGCGCGTGGCACGTCTCGCGGAGCCTTGGCCTCAAGATCGGTCTCTTTGACATCCGTTGGACAGTCCGTCTTGTGTCCTCCTGTTTCCTGATGGCCGGTTTGATCGCGTTCGCTCAGGCCATTGTCCCATATCCGGAGGACGCGGCGTTCTTATTGCGGTTTTGCTGGCTATTAGCTCTGGTCTCAGGAGGCGCGCTGATATATACTATCGCGACGCTTCTGCTTCGCTGCCCGGAATGGGATTGGGTGAAGGGCGCGTTTGTGAGGGGAAAAAATTGAAAACGCAGGAGAATCTTGAAATTCTGGTTAATACCGATGACATTCCAGCTTAATATTATATAGAATAGAATCAACGGAGGTGGGGACCGGATGGTAAATGTGTCAGACTTGGCCAAATATCTCCTTTATCTGAATAAAAAAGAAGCGGAGCAGGCGGGTGACGAAGCTGCGTCGGATATCGACCCCATGAAGCTGCAAAAATTATTGTACTATTGCCAGGGTTATTCGCTTGGGATTACTGGCCGCGCGCTTTTCGATGAAAAAATTGAGGCATGGAAATACGGCCCCGTAGTGAGAACTGTCTACAAAGAATACCAAGGCTACAAGGGATCGTGTATACCATTGGATTTAGTCACGTCGGCGCCAGAGGTAGACGCTTACGTTTCTCATATCGCCGAACTGGTCATGCGTGACAAAGGACAGTATTCGGCGACGGCGCTAATGAAAATGACACATAAAGAACCGGTATGGCAAGACGCTTGGAACCGCTCGATAAGAGAGGGGTACAGTATGTTTACCAACGAACCTTTATCGATAGACACAATGAAGGATTATTTCTCGCACGAATTGGACGACGAAATGCCGCCTGAAGAGGAAGATAAGCTATGGCACTCTATAGGACGGGAGCTTACGCATGAAGAATGGTCCTCCATCGCGGAGAGGGCATCTAGTGGCTGTATCATTTAAGTTCTGCCTGGGGGATATTTATCAAGCAAAATTTCCATTTGAGGAAGACAAGTACCAATATAAAGAGAGGGCTGTATTAGTTTGGCGTCTCAACGACAACCAGCAAGAAGTGCTGTCGAGCAAGATAACCGGGACTATGGGACGCAGTATATGGGAGCTTGCGTTACAGCCGAGTGTCCGCAGCGGGCTCACAAAACCTTGCGTGATTCGCGTAGACCAAACGAAATACATACCAATAACCTATTTTCTGTATCCAAGAGGGGCTTTAAACGCTTTTGAGCTTGCTGCAATCAGAAAGCTTTTCCTGGAATACGTTAATCGTTAATTCCAGATTTTCTACAGCGCTGTCGCCGTCCGCGCCGAGATAAGCATCTCAACGACAACAGAGGGCAGCGCCCATGTTTTTTACTATAGAGGGAGGATAATAAATGCACGTGTATTCATGCGCCGAATGTGGAAAAAAATTTGAGACAGAGAGTTTCGCGAGCCGCTGTCCCTCTTGCCGTTCCAAAGTCCTGATACATCTGGAAGGCGAACCGCGAAGGTCAAAAAGCTGCTCCGGAGGCTGTTCTCCGGGCTGTTCCTGCGGATCGCACGGCTGTCATTGATACGGTTTCGCTTATCATCAGGCTGTTTATGACGCGGCTGACAGGTTTTAACACTTCACCCTTTACGCCTTTGGTTCCGACCGGTATGAGAAGACCGTGAAAGCGGGCAAGTTTATCACGCTGGGGGTCGAGACGAGCTGTGACGACACGGCGTTAGCTCTCCTCGAAGGCGCAAAGACGACGCTTTATGACGTAATATCGAGCCAGATCGCCGATCACTCGCCATTCGGCGGGGTGGTGCCGGAACTCGCCTCCCGGAAACATCAGGAGGCGTTTTTGCCGTTGCTTGGGGCCCTGTTCAAGGGTTCCGGAATGACGCCGGATGAAATCGACCTCATAGCCGTTACGGCGGGGCCGGGGCTCATGGGTTCGCTCTTGGTCGGGGTTATGGCGGCGAAGGCTCTGGCGCAGGCGTGGGGGATTCCGCTCGTAGGGGTGAACCACCTCGAAGGGCATATCTTCGCCAATATCCTGGCTCATCCCCGCCTCGAACCGCCCTTTCTATGCCTGATCGTCTCAGGCGGGCACACCGAGATAGTCCTCGCGCGCGGAGAGGGTAAATATCTCCTCCTTGGCGCGACGCGGGACGACGCCGCCGGCGAAGCTTACGATAAAGCCGCGAAAGCCCTGGGGCTTGGATATCCCGGCGGGCCGGTCATCGAGCGTCTGGCTCATGGCGGAGACGCCATGTCCTTTGATTTTCCGATAGGCCTCAAGGACTCGAAAGAAGTGGAGTTCAGCTTCAGCGGGCTCAAAACCGCGCTTCGGACGACGGTTCTGAACCTGAAAGAGCGTGGGGCGTGCGGAGATTTGCCGATCCCCGATATCTGCGCTTCGTTCCAGAGGGCGGTGACTGAGGCGCTTATGCGAAAGACGAGACTTGCGGTAAAGAAGACAGGAGTCAAGCGAGTCGTGATCTCAGGCGGGGTCGCCGCGAACGGGGCCTTGAGAGACGCGCTGACGTCAGAGGGGAAAAGCGCGGGATGGGATGTCTTTATCCCATCCCGGGAATATTGCACGGATAACGCGGCGATGATAGCCGCCGCCGGTTACAGCGCGTTTATGAGAGGCGAGCGTTCAGACCTTTCGCTCACTCCGGATCCGTCGTGGGAGATTTGGGACGAGTCCGGCTGATTTTTTTGCCGTACCGGCAGTACACGGCGGCAAGGAGCGGGATTAAAAACGCCGCGCCCGCGGAACAGCCGCCACCGCCGTCTTCGCGAATCGGCGACGCCTTCGAGGTAAACGCCCGGACGCAGACGTTCGCTCCCTGCGAAGCGGAGTCGGCCCAATTGTCTCCGTCCGTTGAGATGAAGCTTACGCCGCGCTCTATAACGGCGTTGTCCGAGTAATTTTCGATCTGAGCCTCCATTGCGGCGGGATAGTCGTATCCAGGCGTAGTCACTCTCAGTACCGCCGAAAAATCCGTTTCAGGCGCGAGCGCTGCTTCCGGCACGCTTACGGTATGATAACCGGCAAGCTCGATGCTTCCGGACGTTTTTGACGAGAGAGTTCCGCTCGTTGGATCGGATTTGTCGGCCAGATCCGTGTAAATATAAATCTCGTAAGATGTGTTGTTCGACGTGGCGTAAAACGACACGGCTTTAACGGCCTCGTCATCTTCCGAACTCCGGAACACGTTCGACAGCCAAGCCGTCTGCCCCGCTCCGACGCTGGACGATGAACACCAGCCCAGATCGTCGTAACCGTAATTTTTGTCGTAGTTATCGGCTTCTCCGGCGAGAAAGGCAACACCGTCCGAGAGCCCCTCGTCCTCGTATGAAATCCAGAAATAGCCTTTTTCCCCAAAACCGCTTCCCCAACTGTTTTTTACGAGCCACGCGCCGTCGGATGACGGCTGGTTTTGTGCGTTGAAATTCGTCCTCGGGTAGTCGTCGTCCCACCCTACTAAGAGTACGGAGTGATCCGGGTAACGCTTCACGCCTTTGTAGAACCACGCGCAGTTCGACATGTCGTAATAGCGGCTGTCCGTACCCAGGCCGTCCGAGTACATCCCGGCGGATACGGCCCCAAAATCGCGGACGAGGCGTTTTCTGATATCATCGCCCGGTTTCAGGTACAGGTTCGGGTCGTCCAGGAATTCGAGCCCGAGGAAATAGGCGTTTTCAAGGTGTAAAGCCGCCGGATAGTCGGCCTCGCCGCCTGAAAGTTCCGTCACCCCTCCGATCGCGCTCTCCAGCACCGGTCCTGTCCAGCGGGCGAGCAGCGAGACGGAGTTGTTGTCAAAACCTCCGCCTCGCACCGTCCCGGTGAACGCGCGCTCTCCCGAAAAGGCAAACCACGAGAGGTGGTATTCGGAGAGATCGAGCGCTTTGCCGGTTTGCCTGAGATAGGTTGACTCCATCGAACCCGCGGCGGCGTAAGTCCAGCAGTCGTCGCCGCTCCCCTGATTCTTCACTGAGGTGACATAGCCCAAATCTCTCAAGTCGAACTTTCGGGGCAAGCCGGCGTATCTTGTCGAATCCCTTGCGGCTATCGCTCCGCCCGGCTGAGACGGCGCCGGGGAGCGCGCGGAAAGCGCGGAAAGATGGCTCCGGTCGACAGGGGATGGCAAAAGACCGCTCCAGGCCTCCGGGTTCCGGCTGTATTCGGCGAACGCGGCGGAAAGAGGGGCTAAGTCCATGCTTGGGCCTTCTTTCGCGAAAGCTGGGCAAGCAAAGCAAACCCAAGCGGCCAGAAAGCATGTAAGGCTTGTAAAAAATGCCGAAAGCGATATTGCTGCAGAGCATATCTTTTTCATTACACGGACACTATCCTTTTATAGATCTCCTGTATGAATTTTCGGTCGACGGTCTTTCGCCAATCATCACCGTAGTGGCTATGCCAGAGTTTTTCCATACCGAGGGCCGTGTCGGTCATCTTGTCAATTTGCGCTTCGCCGATGCCGTAGTCCGCCGCTTTAGGGGGATTTTCGCCGTTAATTTCGAGGAAGCGCAGCGTGTCGCTATAACCGCCGTCGCCGTATATGTCGGCGCAGGCCAGCATGGAGATCGTGACCGCTACGCTGTGCGGCAGCTTCGGAGATGAGTTGCTGAGTCCGTATGAGATGGCGTGGCTTACGCCGACACGTCCCCCGATTGTACTGCTGCCGCCGAGTATCGACGCCATCGACGACGTGACCGCGCGCTCCTCGTCAAAAGACGAAAGGCCGCCCGTGAGTGCCTCGCCCGCGAGCTCCAGCCCGTCGCGCGCGTCCGCTATGGCGTCCTTCGTGCTTGTCTTGCTCTTGGTGATCTCCAGGTGGTGAAAGTAGCAGTCCATCATCGTGTAGAAGCGGTTGAACTTCCTGACTCCTTTCGTCAAGGCCGGGTCGACTATGGCCACCGATGGCGCGGTGAAGTTGTTGTTTATGCCCAGTTTTTTCTCCGGGCCGCGCAGGACGGCTATCGGCGTCACCTCCGCGCCGGTGCCTGTGAGCGTGGGCAGCACCCATATATCCGTTCCCTTTTTCATGTCGAGCCCGTACCCCTGATACTCAGCGGCGGTCTTGGGGTTTGCGAGGCAGATTCCGACGGCTTTGGCGAGGTCCATCGTGCTCCCGCCTCCCACGCCGACTAAAACGTCCGGCGCGTTTTCCTTGGAGCGCAGCTCCGCCGTGAGCTTGTCAACGTCGCCAGTCCTCGGCTCCGATTCGGAGGCGGCAAAGAGGAATTTTTCGCTCTGGTCTAATAAAGGCTTGAACACCGGCTGATCCTTAGTCGCGTCGTCGATGATAAAGAATGGTTTTCGATGCCTTTCCGCGAGAAGGTTCAAAATCAGGGAGACGCCGTCCGATGAAGGCAGTACTTCCGTCAGTATTTCTGTGCGCCACCACTGTTTCGTCCTTTCGAATTCCTGGATTGTCTTGGGTGTGTCGGTCATAATTTTTACGTTCTCCTTCGCATAAGTGATTCAAGGATTAATTATACGCCAAATGCGCCTCACAATTATAATCTTTTTTACGAGGAGGGAAAACCGGTAAACCACATATACCTATTCTGAAAAATGGGTCGAAAAATGCGTGAAAATCTTGCATGGAAAGGCTTGTCTTATTAAAAAAAAGAGTATATAGTTTACACGTTAAGAGGGAGTAGTTATAAAACATAAAGTCAACATGCTGGCTGAATGAATTTCAGTCTGGCTTTATGACTCCTTTGGGGAACGAGACTTTTAACATGGTTTTTCCTTTTTGGAAGAATTATGTTGAGGGTCTTTTTTTTACATCTTTGTATTGAATGGAGAGAGGTTATGAATACTTTTTTGACTGCGTTTGTATTTGCTTTTGGAGCGGTTGTGCTGGCTGAAATGGGTGATAAAACCCAGCTTCTGGCTATGGCGTTTGCGACAAAATTCAAGGCGTCCAAAGTAATGATGGGGGTTTTTATCGCGACGATATTAAATCACGCGTTAGCTGTAGCGGTGGGGCATTTCATTACCAGATTCGAATCGATTAACCTGATAATCCAGGCATTCGCTTCATTATCATTCATCTTTTTTGGATTATGGACGATACGAGGCGATAAATTAGAAGGAGAAGAGAATCGCACAACAAGATTCGGTGCGGTCATTACCGTTGCCGTGGCGTTTTTTATAGCGGAAATGGGTGATAAAACACAATTGGCAACGATAGCGCTCGCCACAAAATTTCCGGCCTCTCCAATTGCCATTTTAACTGGTACAACAATTGGAATGCTAGCAGCCGACGGTTTTGGAATTGTTGTCGGACACGTATTGAAAAAGAAAATACCGGAACAAAAAATAAAAATGTTTTCCGCCGGTATATTTATTTTCTTCGGGTTATTGGGAACATATGAAGTAATTACAAACGATTTAGGATTTAAACTTATATATACAATAGCAATTATGATGCTAATAATAATTTCAACAGGCATTTCTGGTTATTTGCTGATGAAAAAAGCAAAATGAAGAAAATTTCATTTGGCCGAATGAAAAAGCAAATTCCACCTTGTAAGGTAAGATTTGTATTTTGTTTTACGCAATCTTTGGAGACTATTTATTCTTATAGGTTTTTTGGATATCTTTCTTCTGAAAAACTGCTCAAGGGCTGTGTTTTACACCTTGCTTAGTTGCTACACAGTTTTATTTTCTCCCTTTTATTTTCTTGTCACTAATTGTATATTGTTTTCGGTACGCGGCGCTTTTTTCAATGTCTTTGAATTTCAAGATTATATTGCGACAGGTAGATTTGTCGGATATCTAATCTGGTTTTTTATATTTGTTCCATCCTGTCATTTATGTGTGTACAGTTATGAGGTCTCTGACTGATGTTCGGGTCGTCAACAGTTTTTCTGCTTCAATCCAAGGCTGCTTACAAGCCGCTTTACCACCTCTGACGTGTACTGGCTTCCGCGATCGCTGTGGAATATGCAACCGGCTGGGATCCGCCAGCCCGTCA
>JAISYM010000136.1 GCA_031269875.1 Synergistaceae bacterium | reverse complement strand
ATTCCAGATAATCCCGTGGGATCACGCGCTCGCCTCGAAAGAGATGCAGGGGGCGTGGTCCGCGACGCAGTGGATGATAATAGGCCCCGCAGACGGCAAGTCAATGCTCGGCGGAACGAAACCGCTCTTTGCCGGAGGGCTGGTTCCCGGTCCCTCAAAGGGCGAACGCCTGTGGGATCTCTGGTCCACCTACGGCAGGAAATCTCTCGTTCTGGCCCGTCTCAACGGCGGAGCGTGGGTAAAACTGCCCGCGGCTGCCGGCAAGGACGACGCGGCGCTGAAATCAGTGACTCATCTCAGAATATATTTCCCTATTACGAAAGAACCGCTATAACGCGGGCCATGCGGAACGGGGAAGCCGCCTGCCTGTCTATCGAGCCAAAGCGGCGGAACTGACGCCCGCCTCCCGTGATCAGTTATAGGATATTACGCCATCACCGGAGTACTTGAGCGCGTATTCGACCGTTATCTTTTTCGTCTCGCCCGGTTTCAGCGATATGTCCCAAGTCAGCCTGTTTTCCTTGTCTCGCTCCGCCGGAAGCGGATCTATGCGCTTCACTTCAAGGGTTATCCTGTCGGTCGAGGGTATCGGCATGCGGTCGCGGACCGTTATTTTCCTCTCCGTATCCATAGCGTTTGTTATTTCTATGGTGTAGCCGTCGTTTCGTATCTTCTGGCCGAAGATGGCGCTAGCATCGGCGGACACGAACAGCTCTTTTTTCGACGTGACGCGCGAAGCCATCCCGAACGGCATCCTCATCATATCCGCGGCGGATTCGGAAATTCTCGTCCTTCCGGACGGCGCTCCGTCCACCGTCAGCTCGGCCTGGCCCGGCAGGAGCGAAGCCGGCGCCGTATCCATGCTCGCTATTATCCACGCCTCTCTGTTCTGTTCCGGTATCGATATCAGGACTGGCGTGCTCTTCATGGAGAACGTTCCAAGCTCCACCCGCGCGATGCCGCCGTCTCCGCCAACGCGTCCCCTGCCCTTCACCGTGACGTTGGCCATGGTCGAAATGACATCAGGAGGCGGAGGCGCGGCTTTTGGCCGGCTGAAATCCGCGCCGTCCATCGCCTCCATCGGCGCGGCGGCGGTCGTCGCCATTCCCATTTGCGCGTTTAACCTGGGGTTGGAGTCGCGAAGAAAGACGGAAAGGGGGCGGACTTCCGGCGGGGCCACGGCGGCCGAAGGAGTTCTGGTGTGGAACGACAGTTCTCCCTCCGCGTCGAGACCGGTTTTCTGCCATGCTTCCGCGCGCATGTCCGCGGTGATGTCGCCGGTAACGCCGTCCATGTCCATCTCGTATTCCACCCGCCATCCCGCCGCGTTCGTGTGGGCCTCGAAGACGAGTGCTGCGGGAGACGAAACCGTTCCCCGCGCTTTTATCGACATCTCCGAGTTGAAAGGTTTTTTCGACTCCAGCTCCTGCTGCCTCGCCTCGTATTCCTGGCGGGCTTTCTCCCATTCCTGGCTGGCCTTCGACTCTATCGTTTCCGAGTCAGCCAAGTCGTTCGCGATCTGACGGCGTAATTCGAGCGCGCGCCGGATGTATTCGATCCGGGACTCTGCGTTGGGCAACCCATCCCTGACGGGGTTCAACGGCGTTCGCAGCATGGATATCGCCTCCGTCATCGCCGCCCTGTCGCCGGATATCCGGTTCAGCGTCATCGCCGCGTAGTCGGCTTTGCGCTCGAGTTCCTTCAGCTCCTCCGGCGTGGTATCCTTGACACGAATGGCCTCATATTCGAGCGAGGCGATATGTTCCCGCGTCAGGCACCTCACGCTGTCCAGGCTGAAAGCTCCCGGCAGGTCGAATTCGAAATCGCCGTCAGCTTCCACGCTGAACACGAACTTCGCCCCGGACGGATAAAAATCGACAGCCCGGACCGAGATGGGAGATGAGGCGTGCGCGCTGTCCGCAGGAAAGAGCAGAAGCGCGGGAAGGAACACGGCCGCGAAACAGGAACGAGCTATTTTCATCAACAATTGAAATACCTCCGTTTCAATAGAAATGTATCCGATCGATCGTCGCGAGGGTAGTTTAACACTCCGCTATCTCCGTTGCCGCTAAAGATAATAGGGAGCGCCATTTTTTATGGGAGTACGTCATAATATAAAATACCGGGGACTCAGCGACCCCGTGGCGCCCGAAGATATTCGCTTACCGCTGCTTCCTTCCGGACCTGGCGGGGTTCACGGTTCTTCGCCGCACGGGACTAAATCTCCGGCCGGATAATTGTACATTCAAACCGCCCGGCGCGCAAGTTTTCGCTCTCGCGACGCAATGTGCCGGTCAGGCAACGTAATGTAGAAGCACTTATTTCGGGCGGTTTTTCTTTCCCCACTCACAAAGAGCCTCCATCAGAGGAATGAGAGATAATCCGCGTTCGGTAAGAGAGTATTCGACCTTGGGAGGGATTTGCGGATACTCCACTCTTTTCAAAAGGTCTCGGGCTTCCAACTCTTTCAACGCGGAACTCAAAGCCGTAAATGAAATATTGCCCATAAATTTGTGTAATTCGTTGAAGCGCATATTGTTGTTGTGCTGAGCGATGGAATAGATGATGATCATCTTATATTTGCCGCCTATAAGAGATAGCGTATAACCAAAACCCGTGTCTTTAAAATCCACTCCAGGTGCAGTGCAGTTTCTGATATCAACGCTTGGTTCCACTCCGCTCACCTCGTGATTTTATTTCCAAAGCGAGACTTTTGCCTCGCCGAAGGCGATTGCTTCAATCGCGCATTATTCCAAACCGCCGGTCTCCACCCGCTTCGCTTTCAGGCGGCTTCAGCCGCAACACCAGCCGTTGGAGTGATAGTATGTCCCCCGTACTGTTCAAGCGATATAGTCTGCAATTTATACGCCTCCCTCAAGCCCTCGCTTATCCTGGTGTCGCTGAGCCGGAATATCCTGTCCGCAAACTCAAGGATGAATTTTCTCTGCCTCTTATCATAACTCTCAGCGTCCGTCGTGTTCAAGAGTTCCCGCGCATATTTTTCACGGAGCGCCGCGTCATACCCGCTCTCAAGCGACAGGCGTCCGGCATACATCACACGCGCAAAGGACGACTGTCCTCCCTCAGTTCCCCCACACCGCGACTCGGGAGATAAGACGTCCTGAATTTCAATGAAAGCTCCAGACCGTAACACGTCTCTGTGTATGAATTAACGGCTTTTTAAGAGGCGTAAAGATCGAGGGCGGTGATGGTTGCTTTGGTATTTTGTGCCAGAACCATTGTTTGAGCACCTGTGCCGCAACCTAAATCGGCAATTTTTGTTTTGTTCGAAAGGTTGCCGATAAAGCCTAATGCCCTGATAGTTTCTTCGGAGCTACCGGGACCCTGCCGTTCAAGTTCTGTGAAAAATTCATTGATGAGGGCAAAATCAAATTCGTGGATTGTTATTTCTTCCATTGCTAACACTCCTTATCTTCTAATTCTATCTTTGTTTTTACTTCTTTTTGTTTTTGTGAG
>JAISYM010000124.1 GCA_031269875.1 Synergistaceae bacterium | reverse complement strand
TGGTTCCCATGCCGCCCGGACGCTGGACGCTGTGCGTCGCGTCGAACATGACGGGACAGCCCAAACCGCGCATTATGAGGAGAGACCTGAAATCCACAACGAGCCCGTGATAACCGAAGGTTGTTCCGCGCTCGCAGAGGATCACGCGGGAAGCGCCGGCCTCCCTGCATTTTTCGACGACGCTTGCCATATCCTCCGGCGCCAGAAATTGCGCTTTCTTTACGTTGAGCGGCTTTCCCGTCCTGGCGGCCGCCGTGAGCAGATCCGTCTGCCTGCACAGAAACGCCGGTATCTGGAGCATGTCGGCCACTTCGGCGCAGGGCGCGGCTTGGTACGGCTCGTGAATGTCGGTCGTGACGCGCGTACCGGTATCCTCGCGTATACGGGCGAGCCAGTCAAGCCCAACGTCGAGCCCCGGCCCTCTTTCGCTGTGTATGGACGTGCGGTTGGCCTTGTCGAACGACGCCTTGAATATGTAATCGAAGCCTCTCGACTCGCACTCCCGCTTGAGTTTCGCGGCGACTCCGGCGCCTAACTCCAGCGACTCCAGCATACAGGGCCCGGCCACTATCAGGAGTTTATCCTGTTTATTCTGTTTATCCGTTTTTTCTTTTTTAATATCCACGCAAGCCTCAACTGAATCTTTTTCGAGATCGCCCAACCTTTTTTCACCTCCGGGGGATTTTGATCCTCAATCTTTTCCGCGTCTTCCTCGCGCGAGCGCTCCGGCTGCCATATCGCGCACAGCCTCTCGTACAGCCGGCACCTCGCGTCCCAGCCAAACTCGCCGGCGGCGACTCCGCATGCGGACTTGACGGCGCCGGGGCCGCCCAAGAGCCTGATGCCCTCCCGTGCCATTTCGTTGCGCCTCACAGGATCGCGAATCAGATTCACAGCGGCCTCCGCAAGCGCCTCCGGCGTGGGCTGCGTCAATATTTCAGCGTCCCGAAGATGCTTCTTCTGAATGAGTTTACCACGTTCGATTATAGATATCACCGGCACTCCCATTCCCGCCGCCACCTGGTTCGCGGTGCCGCCGAGCCCGATCAGTATGTTGGCGCCGTAAGCCGCTTGAGCGACCGGGCCTCCGAACAGCTTTACCCCGGCGCGTCCCACCTCTATTCTCCCGTTTCGGCTGACCTTATAACGCACTCCGTCGAGCAGGCGCTTTAAGTCTATCGTCGGGGCCAGTACCATGAGGTATGAGCAGCGTACTTTCTCGTCGATCAATCTCACGGCGTCCAAAAGCATCGCTATGTCGCCGTATGCCCTGGGCCTGCTTCCGGGCAGGATCATAACCCTGGGTTCCGGCGCGGGGTCCCAGGGGTCATCTTCGTCGGGCGCGTCCAGCGCCAAGTCCATTATCGGATTGCCGGCAAAAACCGCGTCGACGCCGCTCCGTCTCAGTTCCTTCTCGGTGTCCGAATCCCGCGTCCACACCCTGCGCGCTCTGTGGCGAAGCAGAAAGCGCTCTATCCCCCAGTGACCGCTCAAGTGTACGCTTTTGGCCGTGGCAATCAGCGCCGGACTGAGGCCCTGTCCCCATAACGTGTGCGCTAACAGATAGACGTCGCCGACGCAGAGCGGCGTGCGGAAGCGCCTCCTGTTCTTGCGCCAGGCGTCGATCTGTTTTTTTATGTCCTTGCGCAGACCGTGCCTGAAATCCTTTATAAGGGCTTTCAGCGAGTATTTCACAATCCCGCCGCTTGGAAGCTCCGACGCGGGGGAGATGACCTCGATTCCCCTCCGGGCGTATTCCTCGCCCTTGCCGACCAGAGTGAACGCGCGTATATCCGCCGACGGAAAGCGTTTTTCGAGAAAAGAGGCCAGGAGCGCCCCGACCGCGTCTTCCCCGTAGCCGTTCGATGCTACGACCAGGTTCGGGCGGAGCAGTTCCGTCAACTTAGACCAGAATGATTTCTCGTCGTCGATGGATACGGTGATGCGCGGTATATAGAGGGGCAGGATCATAGACGGGTTGTCCGGCATGTTTCGGATATCCTTCTCCGTGCATACGAAACCGGACGCGCCAAGATTGGAAGCGAGCCTTTCAAGGCAGTCTATATCCTTCCATGTGAACCTGTGATGATCGCGGAAATCCTTTCTCGCGAGGATATCTACTCCGCGTGAGAGCAAAGAGCGGTAAAAGCTGTCCGGATGCCCTATCGCTGAGAACGCGACGAACTTACCTTCCGGGACGGTCTGCCCCCATTCGAGCTGAAGTTCCCCCAGCTCTCCGTCCTCCAGCTTTATCCATGATTCCAGCGTCACGCGCGCGGTGAATATATTCTCGGGCGCGATCCAGAGGGAAAGCTCGGCGATAGTCGCCTCTACGGACTCGCGAGAGGCTTGTTCGACCTTCGTGAGAATGACGATATCGGCGCGGGAGAGCGCCTCTCTGCCCTCACGCAGAATACCCGCGGGAAAGAGGCGTCCGCTGCCGAAGGGACACGTCGCGTCTATCAGGACTACATCGAGGTCACGCCCCATGCGCCTGTGCTGGAAGGCGTCGTCTGCCACAACCACGTCCGCGCCCAGCTTGTGGAGAAGCCTTACGCCCTCGTATCTGTCCCGCGAGACGACGACCTTGGCGTCCGGCAGACGGTTTGCGAGCATCAACGGTTCGTCGCCCGTTATGGCCCTGTCGGAACTCCATCTGTCCTGACCTATCCAGAGGGGGGATTTAGTCTCTCCGCTGTATCCCCGGCTCACTATCCCGACGGAGAAGCCCGCCAGGAGGAGTTTCCGCGAGAGCATCTCCACCATTGGAGTCTTATTCGTGCCGCCGTGACAGAGATTGCCGACGCTGATCACCGGAATCCGGGGGTCGGCGCTGCACAGAATCCCCCTGTCGTAGAGCGCGTTGCGCGTCTTTGTAAGCGGGCCGGCGAGGTACCCGAATATGTCCAGCAAAGACCATACGGAAAAACCGTTGTTCTCTCCTCTGGCATAACGCAGGTAACTGTTCAGAATATCAATCACGCACGGACTCTCCTTTTCGCGGCGCTTCGCGGAGCGTGTCGGATTCGCCGCTCTGGAGGGAGTAGAGTTCAAAATAAAGGCCTCTTTTCGCGATGAGTTCGTCGTGCGTTCCCTCTTCAGCGACCCGTCCTTCGCCCAAAACGACTATCCTGTCCGCCTCGCGGATGGTCGAGAGCCTGTGGGCGATTACGAGCGAGGTTCGCCCTGCCATCGCCACGTTCATAGCGCCCTGAATCTGCGATTCGACGAGCGCGTCCAAAGATGAGGTAGCCTCGTCCATAAGCAGTATGACAGGCTCACGCACGATGGCCCTGGCTATCGCCACCCGCTGCCTCTGTCCGCCGGAGAGCGTGACGCCCCTCTCCCCGACCTCCGTGTCGTAACCGTTCGGCAGGGATGAGATGAACTCGTCGATACCGGCCATCGCGGCGGCTTTTTTTATTGCCTCACCGGAGGCGTCGCAACCGTAGGATATATTATATGCCAAACTTCCCTTCATAAGCGCGGGGTCCTGCGGCACGACCCCGACCTTTCGCCGGTACGACTTGAGATCCAGCTCGCGCAGGTCTGTCCCGCCTACGAGTATCCGCCCGCGGGACGGATCGTAGAAGCGAAGGAGCAGGTCGCCCAGCGTCGACTTTCCCGTTCCCGTCGGCCCCACTATCGCGACCTTCTCGCCCGGTTTTATGACGAGATTGAATCCGCTCAAGACCCATCTTTCGCCCTCGTAGGCGAACCAGACGTCCTCGAACGCGACGCTCCCGCCGAGATTGCGCGGGATCACCGGCCTGGCGGGGAGTACGACTTCGTCCTGTTCGTCGAGAATTTCAAAAATCCTGTCGGCGGAAGCCGCGCCCTGCTGAATGGAGCTTACGGCGCGCGATATCGTGCGAACGGGCTGAACCAGAAGTCCGAGATAGATCAAAAACGCGACGAGTTCTCCGGTCGTCAGGTTTCCCGCCAAGACATCGCGCCCGCCCAGCCACAGGATCGGAGCCATCGCGATAAAAAGCGCCACCTCTACGAAACCTTCCAGGACACCCCTTGTCTGAGTGCCCTTCATTATCGACTTGAAGTGCTTCCCGCTCTGCGCGTCAAAGCGGCCGGTTTCGATATCCTCAGTGGCGAAAGACCTCACGATGCGAACCGAGGAGAGCGCTTCCTGCGCTATCGCCGCCAGCTGTGCCAACTGCTCCTGCACGTCGCCTCCGATGCCGCGAAGTTTTGCGGACGCCCTGTCGATTACAAAAGCCGCCGGCGGTATGACGAGGAATGTGACGAGCGTCAGTTTCCAGTTGATATAGAACAAAAAGCCCAGGAAACCGATGAAATAAAAGCTCTGGATGACAAGGTCAACCACTATAGACGAGATGATGTTCTGGAGCGTTGACACGTCGTTCGTAATACGGGAGAGGAACTCCCCCGTCCTTCGCTTGTAGAGAACGCGCAAAGAGAGTCTCTGAGTCTTGTCGTACAGTTCGAGGCGGATCGCCATGATCGCCTTCTGTCCGACCCACGCGGAGAGATACATGTACCCGTAGGCGAATAACGCCTTAAGCACGTACAACGCGATCATTCCCGCCGCGATAAGGTTGAGCGCCGTCCCGTTTCCCTCGTTCAGCACATCGTCGATCATATTTCTGACGAGCCACGGCGGTACGACTCCGAAGGCGGAGGAGAGCGTCATGCAGGCAAGCGCCGACAGAATCCTTCCAGTGTACGCGCGGCAATAGTCAAGAACCCTGAGATACGGTTTAAAGTCGTTTGCCTTGAGTTTCACCTAAAGGGCCTCCAATATCCTTCGCGCCCAAAAATCATAGACTCCCGAATTTCCCATGAGTTTCACCAGCTCGCCCATCCGGGCCTCCTTAGCCGCCCTTTCGGCCTCGTCCTCCTGAAGCCACGCCAAGAGTTCGCGCGTGACCGCCTCCGGGGTCGCATCTCCCTGGATGAGTTCAGGAAAGAACATCTCACCCGCGAGCAGATTGGGAAGGGCGAAGAATAGGTGGCTCAGCAAAAGCCTTCCGATAAAAGCCGATAAGGGTTTCATCTTGTACATAACGACCATGTAGCGCCTGAGCAAAAGTGCCTCAGCGG
Source organism: Synergistaceae bacterium (assembly GCA_031269875.1). GTDB lineage: Bacteria > Synergistota > Synergistia > Synergistales > Synergistaceae > JAIRNC01. The sequence continues at coordinate 241 of JAISYM010000124.1, read as the reverse complement.
TAGCCGTTCCGCTCGAACCGGCCACCGCTTTCGACAACGCCATCAGTTCCCTTCCGGGGCCTTCGTAATAATGCTCGCCCGTCTCACCGAGACGACCTAGCAAAAAGTCCCTTGCGCCTTCCGACAGGCCGGGCGCCACTGAGAATACCGGCGAGAATCCCCGTGAAGCTAGTTCCGCCGCGACGAAGGCGAGCGCCGGGCAGAGCTGTTCTATCTCCGACCTGCGGCTGCCCGGGAGGAG
>JAISYM010000042.1 GCA_031269875.1 Synergistaceae bacterium | reverse complement strand
CCACAGATCATACAGTGCCGGCAAATACGCGCCAAACGCGCGTTTTGAGCGAATTTATCACCACTGGTTTGAAAGGGGGAATTGCGCCGCCGTGAATTTTGGAGACGAGAGCGGAGTGGCCGGATACATAAATCGAAACCCCCGGAGGTTGATGAATTTTTTCGAACGACAAAATGAAGAGGAGGATAAGAAAATGGATAACAATCACATAAAGCGATGGGAACGAAAAATTCTGCTGTTTTTCTGTTCCATTATGGTTTTCCTAACCGCACTCGTCCCGTCACCGTCAATCGCTGATGATGGGACTAAGACAGTTCAAATAGAGTATGGGTATTATACAGGTACTGCTGCACCTAAAGGAGCAGGGTTTGTAAGAGATGACTCCGATTTAGTCATAAAAAACGCCGAAGGCCAGACTCAAATACAAGCAAGCAACCCTGAAATTATTAAACCTGCGAATCAGGGAATCGTTGGCGTGAAAAAAATCAAGTATTCCCTAACCCCAGGTACTTACTCATACGAGGCTAACGTAGCGACGGTCTCGGGTGTGACGACGAGAGCGAAAGCGATAGGCTATTTCCAAGTCAACGTCGGCGACGATGTGACCAGCGAAGAAAGCGCTGAATTTGATCAGAGAGTCGTCCTCGTGTTGACGACTTTTAAATTCAATTACGGTGTAACCAATGCGAAAAATTTCGAGGTACGCGACTTCTACGGCAACCTATTTACTCCGTACAGCACCAATAGCTCCACTTCAACTTCTATTTACGTTTTAGTCTGGCAACCGGAAAGAGACGAAGCCCCAACGCCATATCAATTATATGCGGAACCGGCAAATGATACCTATGCGATCTTGAGCAAAGAATATTATCACAGCCTTGCAAATAGTAGTGAGACGGCATCGAAACCTGCAGAGGAAAACCTCACTTTTTCAACACCTATAGAAACAACAATAAAAGTGTCCAAAGGCGCGGACATGCACGTCTACTATAAAGAAAGGCATTATCTACCTTTTATAGAGATTTTGCCAAACAGCGATCCAGACAGAAACCAGCAGGATTATGATCTTTTTTCTTTCGATCTCCCGCCACTGACATATTTGCACCTGGAGGGCAGCGGTACCGGATACCTGAGAACCGCGAGTTATTTCGCGCTGAAAGCTAACGCCGAAGATGATTTTACAATTACCGTAGATTTAGAGCCTCTTGACAATCACATAGACGATTACGACGATGACAATAGAGGCCAAACTAATTACGACGACGACGTTTACCTGAACATAGACGACAGCCGCGCCATCGATCTGGAGGTTAATGATACGGTCAACTTGTTCCCGTTGCGCGTCTGGCAGGCTATGAGTGGCGTGACGGGGAATTATTTTGTCGAACCGGACTACCACATCGAGCTAATCAACCCCAACAATGGAGAAACGAAAACGTTAGACTCCTCGACCGCTCCGAAGGGAACGCCGGTTGAAAACGGCTCTGTCTCCATCACGCCCCTCGGATCGCGCGGCAGGGAGACCTACCAGGTCAAAGGGATCGAGACCGGCCTCAGCCTGATCAAAATAACCTATGACGCCGTTCAATGGATCTTTCCATCCGGTAATTTCCAGCACACCGAAAGTTTCGATGTGTCCTCGGAGGGAAATACTCCGCTTTACTTCAACCCTATCGAGAAAAGGAACACGGTCGTGATCCCCGTAAACGTTGGCGGGACCGACAACAGCGGCATACATCCCGGAATCGAATACAGCGGCGAGTACGACACAATCTACATTGACAGCGCGGTCGGTCATGCAAACTATACGTTCAAGCCGACGACGACGGGCGGCAATATCATGTCGGTTCGTGTGCATAAGCCGCTTCACGACAACGAAGGTAGTTGGAAAGACGCGTGGGGAAATGCAAGTGAATGGACGATCGGCGAAAGTGACGATGAAGGCAATTACACAATAAAGCTCTATGACGGGCGCAACATCGTCGAGATCAAAAACGACAGCGGCGGCGTCAAATACTACGTCCTGTACGCGAAAGAATTAACGCCGGTCATAAAAAATGTAAACAATTCAAGCTGGAAACGCGGTGATCCGGTCGCGCCTGGCGATACCCTGACGGTCGAATGGCCCGGACTCAAGACGCCCTTGCAGAAACTGAGCGGGATATACAACCCCGGATGGGGAGATACCGTATGGGTTAGGTATTTCGCGAAGTACGAAGGCGAGAGCGGAGACGGTCAAGAGGTTAAGTCGGAAGGGGTACAGTACACGATAAGAGTAGACAACAAAATAGAGTTCGAGATAGGCGAAAAGGACGGTACATTCACGCTCACAGGCGGCCAAATTCATAGCACATGGATGGGGAGCCCGCTCGACGCTCACAGGAACATCGCAGAGGGCGGCATGGGCGCTAATATGAACGCCTCGGAAAACTCATACAGAACATGGTTCAGCCGTCTCCCCGACCTCAGCTTCCAAGTCGGTGACGGCGGAACAGGCGGCAATCCTGAACCGGATGAACCCACCGTTGCAGTGGGCTCGCAGAGTGGGACGGTGAACTTCGGCACTGCCGGGAACGTCACGTTTACCGTGAATACGGCGAACATAGATGCCGGGACTTACGTGGCATCCCTGACAGGCGCGCCAGCGGGTGTGGCCGTTCCTTCCGGCAAAGTGGCAATCACGGGCAACGGTGGGACGCTCGCGCTTGAAACGTCTGCATCGACGCCGGCAGGGAGCTACCCGATAACGCTGACGCTGGCAGTGGGTGGCGCTAACGTCACCTCGCAACCGTTCACGCTCACCGTGGATGACGGAACAGGCGGCAATCCTGAACCGGATGAACCCACCGTTGCAGTCGGAACGCAGAGTGGGACGGTGAACTTCGGCACTGCCGGGAACGTCACGTTTACCGTGGCCACGACGAACACAGTTGACGGGACTTACACTGTTGTGTCACTAAGCGGAGCGCCGGATGGCGTGACTCTCGCCTCCGACAGCGTGGATATCTCCGGCGGCAACGGGACAATCACGCTGGCAACGACAGCAGCGACGCCGGCAGGGAGTCACAACAATATTAAGCTGACACTGGCAGTGGGCGACGCTAACGTCACCTCGCAACCGTTCACGCTCACGGTTACCGCGCCGGCGAACACCGAGACCGTTACAGTCGGGAAACAGAGCGGGACGTTCGAATACGGCACTGTCGGCAGCGCATCGTTCTCAGTGACCGTGACGGGCATAGATGACGCTATTTACTCCGTAACACTGACCGGCGCGCCGCAGGGCGTGACTGTCCCTTCCGGCAACGTGACAATCTCGGGCGGCAAAGGAACGCTCACGCTGTCCACATCCGCCGCTACGCCGGCAGGGAACCACTCGATAACGCTGAAGCTGGGTGGCGTTAGCGTCACCTCGCAGGCGTTCACGCTCACGGTCGGGCAGAGGAACACAGGCAACAACAACGACACAGGCAACACAGGCAACGCGGGCAACGCGGGCAACACAGGCGACACGGGCAACGCGGGCAACACAGGCAACACAGGCAACACAGGCAACACAGGCGGCGAAGGGGAATATACGGTTGACAAGACGACAGACACTTCGAACCCGGCTGTCATAGTGCCGGCCGACACCAAGTTAGCGAAAGAGACAGGCACGACGACGACCACGGCTGCGAAGGGATCGCTGAGCGGAGCCATAAACAAGGCCGTAACTGAGGCGAAAAACGCGGGGAGCGAGGAACCCACGATCACGATCCAAGCCAAGACCGCGAAGGACGATAATGTCAAGTCCGCCGTCGTGGAAATACCCGCCGACGATTTGAAGGACGTAGCGGACAGCGGAGAAAATATCGGCGTCAAGATCGAGTCCTCTGTCGGCGAGGTCACGCTGAGCAAAACCGCTATCGAGGATCTCGTCGTTGACTCTGAGGGCGCTGAATATGTCGAGGTCGTAATAGAGCACAAGGAAGAGGCCGCGGCGGACGAGACGCTTACCGACGATCAGAGGGCGGCTGTGAGCAACGGAGAGGTGCGCGAGGTCTACGACATCTCGCTGGCGGTGGACGGTGAGAAGAAGGATGGCTTCAAGAGCGCCGGCAAGCTGACCATCGGCCTGCCCTACAAGCTCGAAACGGGAGAGGTCGCGGCCGGTGTACAGCCCGTATATCTCCCGAAGGAGGGCGGCAAGGTGCCCATGAACGAGGGCAAGAAGTACGAGCGTGAACTGTCCATATTCAAGACAGACCACCTGTCGATCTACGCCGTGACCTACGTGCCAAGGAACACGGAAAATACCGAGAACACCGAGGGCGGACAAAACAACACGAACCAGCCCAACGGTTCAGGCGGCGGCTGCGAAACCGGAAGCGCAGGATTCGCCGCGCTCCTGATCCTGGCCTTCGCATTAGCGCGCAAGCGCAAGGCCGCGTAGAACTGGGCGTAAAAACATTCAGACAATTGCCGCCGCGGGGGATTTCCTTTCTCCCGCGGCGGCATGAATGACACGCTAAACCAGCGGCAGCCATCTTTTTACGATGGCCGCCGCCGAATATATGGAGGGGTCTTTGTGAGTTTTGTGAGTTTTGTTGAGAGAAGAGTACCATTCCCGGCATACGCGGCAAGGGCGGCGGCAAGGCGCTTCGTCTTCCTGTCCCTGCTTGTCTGTCTCGCCGGCGTCGCGGCGGCGTTTCCCGGCGCGGCCCGCGCCGACGTGTTCTACACGGTGTCGAATTACGAGAACGGCTCCGCTGGTGTCATAACGGCATACGGCGGCTCGTTCTCGGTAAAAAAGGACGTCGTCTCCAACTTCGGGCAGGACGCGTGGGGCTTCACGTTCAGAGACCATAACGGCGCCGAGCGCGCCATGATACGCGAGTACCAGTACGGCCCGAACGATACGGTTTACGTGTGGAATCCTGCTGATTTTAAAACTCCGGTATTCAACGCCAAGACGTGGGGTTCGAACATCCACGCCGTTGCCTCGGACGGCCGGTATCTGTACCTCGCCACCTACGAGAGCTACGCCGGGGCCTCATCACCGGAGGACACCGGTGAGGTCGTTCGCGTGGACATGGGCGGCGCGTACAGACGCGACAGGGCATACCATTACGAGCGGCACACAGAGAACGGCCACACCGTATCGCCCCACGCGGAGGACATCCACATCGAGGGCGGCAATATCTACGTCCTCTACGGGATGCCATATAACGGCGTCACGCAATACGAGCCTACCGAGATCGTCGTGTTCGACAAAGAACTCAACGCGCGGGACAAGATCCAACTGAAAGACGCGTCCGGCAACTCGGCGAGAAACGCCGTCACTATGGCCGAATACGGCGGCAAGCTCTACGTGGCGGCTATGGGCGGCTATCAGGGGCCTGATTCCTGGGGCGACCTTTGGGAAGTGGATATAGATTCCTTGACGGCGCGACAGGTGCTTGACGGCCGCGATATCCCTTACAAGGTGGGCGGCCTGGACGTGAACGTCGGTCTATACGGCGTGGACTTCGCGGACGACGGCACGGCGTTTATCCTCGCGGGCAGCTACAGCGGCAGCTACTCGTTCCGCGCGAGGCTTTTCATAACGACGGCGGAGAGGCTGTCAAAGGGAGACGTGGGGCCGGCAGTCGCCGAGTACACGTCGAACCGCGGCGAGTCGTGGAACGTGCTGTGGGACGAGAAGGACTCGACGCTCTGGCTCATGACAGGGACGACGCTCGAAGCGCGTGACAAATCCGGGAAACTCTTGCGCAATTTCACCCCGGCGGAGCTTGGTGACAACGTCTATTCCATAGCCCTGCTGGACGACGCCTCTGCCGGCGACACGACCCAGGGAGACGGTGAACCGGGCGGATCGGGCGGCGGCGGGTGCGCGGGCGGCGCGTTTGGCATTGCTTCTATATTGGGGGTGGCATATATGATGTTAAAGAGGAAAAAATCGCTGTTTATAGCACTTGTCTCCACGCTGATTGTTTTGTCCGGCTTTGTGACGGCGGAGCAAGCCTATGGAGCGCAGGTGAAATTTCTGGTCACGCCCGGCGCGGGCGTCCATGCGTTCGTCAAGGAGGGCGGGGATTATTGGAATACCCCGCACTTCGTCCCCTTCAAGGAATACGTCCTCGCGAAGGGCACGGACGAGGGAGGGTATGAGACGTACACCGGCGAGATACCCGGCGAGAGTTTCCATTACGTATCTGGCGGCGGCGACACCGGCTTCCTCAAGAACGCCGAGGTCGTTTACCCAAGCGCGAACGAGACAAGCAAAACCGTAACGGTTGACGTGGAAAAATTAAACCCCTCGCGCCGCGGCGACAACGGTTTCATGGCCGCCGACCTGTACATGAACGTGAACGACGCGCAGCATTTGACGCTGAACGCCGGAGAGACGTTTAAGCTCATCCCTACAAGGGTATGGCAGGCTATGGATGGCGTTACGGGGAATTACTTCATCGAGCCGGACTATAAAGTAGAGGTCGTAAGCGGCTCTGGCGTCGTGAACAACGAATGGGGCGGCGCGCCCGGCCTCGAATACGCGGAAGTTACGGCGCTCACGCCCGGCACAGCGGTG
>JAISYM010000133.1 GCA_031269875.1 Synergistaceae bacterium | reverse complement strand
ATCTTGTGTGGGCCGGCCTGTCCGCCGGAAAGCACAGGGGACTCGAGCGGTTCCACGGCCACTATCTGTACGGTCTTTTTCTTGTTTTTGAGGTTCTGTCCGACACCCGTCACCGTGCCGCCCGTGCCGACGCCTGCGACGAATATGTCCACCGCGCCGCCCGTGTCCGCCCAAATCTCCTCCGCCGTCGTCTTATAATGAACGGCTGGGTTTGACGGATTTTCAAACTGCTGGAGGATGACGCCGCCCGGTATCTGAGCGGATAACTCCTCGGCCTTCCTGACGGCGCCCTTCATGCCGTCTGCGCCAGGGGTGAGTACGAGCTGCGCGCCGAGCGCCTTTACGAGGGTTCTGCGCTCCGCGCTCATAGTCTCCGGCATCGTGAGGATCACCTTATAGCCGCGCGCGGCCGCCACAAACGCCAAACCGACCCCTGTATTGCCGCTCGTCGGCTCGATGATGACGGAGTCGCGCGTCAATACACCCCTCTCCTCGGCGTCAACGATCATGCTGAGCGCTATCCGATCCTTCACACTCCCGGCCGGGTTGAAATATTCGAGCTTCAAATAGAGCGCCGCATGCAGTTTGCCGTCCGCCGTAAAGCGCAGGGGCTGTAGGAGCGGCGTGTTTCCGATAAGATCCGTGAGGTTTTTTGCCGCTTTAATCATAATAGGCCTCCTCGCTTCTCAAATACCGGCCTTGACGCCGCCGGTCACGACGCCGCTCTCCAGCGCCAAAATCTGATCGCTCCACGCGGCTGCCCACTCTTGCAGCTCATGAACCTCGAGAGGGGAGGGCGTCTCGGATACGTCGTGCGCCGCTATTTTTTCCGCAAGGCCCAGGTAAATTTTCGCCTGAGCGGAGTCGGGCGCCGCCTCTATGGTCGTCTTGCCCTTGAGTTCGGATTGCGTCACCGTTATGGAGCGCGGTATATACTCCATAACGCGCGTCTTTGTCCGCGAGACAAAGTCGTCTATGATATCCCTCGAATACCCCGCGTTGATTGAATTTGCGATAACGCCCCCCAAGAGCGCCCCCCCGGAGTTGGAATATTTTTTGATCCCCTTGAATAAGTTGTTCGACGCGTAAATGCTCATGAAATCCGATGAAGATACCGTAAATACGTGTTCGGCTATCCCCTCCCGGATGGGCATGGCAAACCCCCCGCAGACCACGTCGCCCAGCACGTCATAAATCACAAAGTCCAGGTCGAGTTCCTCGAAGACCCTCTGCTGCTTGAAAAGCTCCACCGCCGTAATTATGCCCCTGCCTGCGCATCCCACGCCCGGCGCGGGCCCGCCGGACTCGACGCAGTAAATGCCGTTGAACCCCTCGTGAATCACGTCGCGGGCTTTGACTGTGGTCTTCTCCCTGAGCGTGTCGAGGACGGTCGGAATATATTGTCCGGCGCGCAAAGTATTCGTCGAGTCGCTCTTGGGATCACAGCCAAACTGCATGACCTTGAAACCCATCACAGATAAAGCGGCGCTCAAATTCGACGTAGTCGTGGATTTCCCAATGCCCCCTTTCCCGTAAACAGCGATCTGCTTAATTTTTTTCCCCATAAGATTCGGCCCCCATGCTTATAACATACTATTTATATATGAATTTAGATATTATATGTAGGAATTAGTTCCCTGTCAAGTGGCCGATGGCGGCCCGAATTGTTATAATGATGCTAATTTATCTGTGACAGACGATGGAATGGAGGGAAGTTTATGCGCCTTGCGACTATTAAGCTGAATGGGGAGGAGACGGCGGCGTTAGTCGTCTCAGGAGGGGCGGCGCCCATATCCGGCATAAATACGGAATTGGGCTGCGATTGGGAGACGGATCTTTTGACGCTCATCAAAAGAAATAGGATACGAGAGATGACCGCCTGGTATAAGGAAGCGGGAGAGGGAAGACTCACTTCACTCAAGTCCGTCATTCCGAAGGAGGAAGTGCTTTACGGTCCGCTCTACAGGAACCCGCAAAAAATATTCGGCATCGGCCTCAACTACAAGGATCACGCCGGAGACTTGGCTGAAAACGCGCCAACCGGAATACCGGCGAGTTTCTTAAAGCCCGCGACAACCATAATAGGCTGCGGTGACGCAGTAAAGATCCCCGTTCAATCCGATCAAACTACCGGAGAGGCGGAGTTAGGGGTCATAATTGGCGCGGAATGTGAGAATATCGAGCCGGAGAACTGGCTGGAATGTGTTGCCGGATTCACTGCGGTAATAGACATGACCGCCGAGGATATCTTGCGGCTCAACCCGAGGTATCTCACGTACGCGAAGAGTTTCCGGACTTTTTTCAGCTTCGGGCCGCATCTGGTTACGCCCGATGAGGTTCCCGACGTGACGGCCCTCGTGGTGAGAACCGTTCACAACGGCGAAATTCACGCCCAAAACACCGTCTCGAACATGACGTTTCCGCCGGACTTCTTGGTCTCGTTCCACTCGAAGGCCTTCAAGTGGTCCCCGGGCGATATCCTTTCTACCGGAACGCCGAGGGCAGTCCGCATTCAGCACGGGGATACGATCGAGTGCCGCATAGACGGTTTCGAGCCCCTCGTAAACGGCGTCATAGACAAGAAGGTCACGTCATGTCCGGCATAGACGCCATATTGGAAGGCGTGCCGATCCCCCGGATGGTGCGCGTGCGTCAGTCCCTTGTATACCCCTCCGTGAAAGATGTGGCATTGTGCCTGTCCGAAAAGTTCGCGGAAAAAAACGCGCTCTCGGGGATGAAGCCCGGCGATACGGTCGCCGTCACCGCCGGTAGCAGGGGGATCACGGGCTTGCCCGTCATATTGAGGACGGTCACAAGCGAGATTCGCGCGGCCGGGGGCGCACCGTTTATCTTTCCCGCTATGGGAAGTCACGGCGGCGCCACGGCGGAGGGGCAGTCCGCGATGCTCGATGGGATGGGCATCTCAGAAGATACGGTCGGCGCTCCCGTTAAATCTTCTATGGAGACGGTGACGGTCGGCGAGACACAGGATGGCAGCCCGGTATACATGGATAAATTCGCGAGCGAGGCGGACTGGATCGTCGTGGTAAACCGGATAAAACCGCACGTTTCCTTCCGCGGGGATTACGAGAGCGGACTCATGAAGATGATAACCGTGGGCATGGGTAAGGGGCGCGGCGCGGAAAGCGCGCACCGTATGGGTTTTGGCAAAATGGCGGAAAATGTCCTCTCCTTCGCGAAGGTCGTTATGGCGAAACGTAGGATACTTTGCGCCGTTGGCATATTGGAGAATCCAAATCACGAGACCGCTGAATTGGAGGTTCTTCGGGGAGATGAAATAGAGAGCAGGGAGCCGGAACTGCTGCGCAGGGCATGGGAGCTCTACCCGAAACTCTGCTTCGACCGTCTGGACGCGCTGGCGTTGGATGAGATAGGAAAGGACATCAGCGGCACCGGTTTTGACACGAATGTGCTGGGACGCTACCACACGAGGTACGCGTCCGGAGGGCCGGATATCACGCGGATTTGCGTGCTCGACATCACAGATAAGTCCCACGGCAACGGAAACGGGTTGGGAATATTGGATTTCACTACCAGGCGCGCCTTTGAAAAATTCGACTTCGAACAATCCTACCCAAACTCGCTCACCTCGACCGTGCCGATGAGCGTCAAGATCCCAATGGTGCTGAAAAATGACATGCAGGCGATTCAGGCCGCTATCAGGACATGCAATGTTTGGGATATGAGGCGCGTAAGATTTGTGCGCGTCAAGAACACCGTCTCACTCGGCGAGATGGAGATATCTGAGTCACTGGTCGAAGAAGCGTCCAGACACCCAAACTTGAAGATCATAAGCGATCCATACGATCTCAACTTCGATGAAAGTGGCAATCTCTTTTAGGTCGTTTTGACTACCAAGTTTGCTTGAGGCACTGTATAGTGTGCGAAAATGAACCGTTGCGCTTTCATATAATGTATAATGGCGTTCATTGAGAGCAAAGGAGAATGTTCATGCCGGTTTTAACAGTGAGGAATGTGCCTGATGAAGTACATCAAGCTTTGCGTATGAGGGCCGCTCTAAATGGGCACAGCATGGAGGCTGAAGTCAGGGCAATTTTGAAAAACGCGTTGGAGCCTGTGCGACGCGTAAAAATGGGAGACGCTCTCTCGGAACTAGGCAATCGTCTGGGACTATCCGGGGAAGATTTCGCTGCCTTTGAACAGACGCGAAACAAAATGGCGGCGGAGCCGATGAGTTTCGAATGATTGTCCTGGATGGCGATTGCCGCATCCAGAGGTTTTATTGTCGCTACTCGCGATACGGGTCCTTTTGAGGCGGCTGGCGTCGTCGCTGTAAACCCGTGGAATTGCCGGTAGAATACAAAAAATCGGAAACCGTGATTATATGAATTTCAAAAATTCCAATGGGTCCCAATATAATATAATACGTGGTAATGTTACGATAGATATAGTAGTTGAAGTAGATGTTTGCGGCGCCAATCATTATTTGGCTTTCGGAGGGGAGGAATATCGTGCCTGAAAATAATTCTACGCCAGTTATTCTGACTGTGGATGACGACCCAATTATATTAAATTCGATACTGTCGACGTTAAAGCAGGAGTATAATGTAAGGCCCTTTACTTCGGGCGAGACGGCGCTTAAATTCCTGAGCCGCAACATGGCGGACCTTATTCTGCTGGATTATAATATGCCCGGGATGTCGGGCTTCGACGTGTTAGGCGCGCTCCAAGCCGATCCGCGCCTTCGCGAGATCCCGGTCATATTCCTGACCGGCTCGGTGAACGGCGACGACGAGATACAAGCGCTTGAGATGGGCGCGATGGATTACCTGCTCAAGCCGTTCAAGCCGAAGTCGCTCCAGACCAGGGTACACCTCCAGCTCGAACTGCACAGGTACCGGCACCGCCTGGAGGCGTTAGTCGAGGAAAAGACGGAGGAACTGCGGCAGATAAACCGCAAGCTCGAACAGAGGGACAAGACCACGCTGGATCTCTTGGCGATGGCGGGCGACATGCGCGATCACGACACAGGGGAGCACATAGAGCGCACGACGGGTTACGCCAGGGTCATCGTGAACGCCCTCGTGGAGCGCCCGACGGAGGGGTACATACTGACTTGCGATAAGGCGTCTGACATCATAGAGGCGACGAAATTGCACGACATAGGCAAGATAGCCATGCCGGACAGCGTCCTCCTGAAACCGGGGCGGCTGACGGACGAGGAGTTTAAGATAATAAAGACGCACCCGCTGCACGGCGCTAAGATGTTGGAGGCGGCCTTAGCCGAACTCGGCAACGATTCGTTGATCAAAGAGGCGTTCGACATAGCCTACTGTCACCATGAAAAGTGGGACGGGACAGGGTACCCGCAGGGGCTCAAGGGGTCCCATATACCGATAGGCGCGCGTGTCTCCGCCATAGCGGACGTATTCGACGCGCTAACGTCGGCGCGTCCCTATAAAAAGGCCTTTACCCCAAGGGAGTCGTTCGAGATACTTTACAAAGACTCGGGCACGCACTTCGACCCGCATTTAATAGAGATAGTCAAAAATCACGAGAGTGAATTCGAAGCGGTGATGAGTGAAGGGAAGAAAGGAGAATACTCATGATCAAAATGCTTACAGCTTTCACTGAAGAGATAGACGACGCGGAAGTCGCCGTCGCTGAAATTCTCGATCAACTTAACTTGGAGGACAATTTATTAGAAAATTCCGTAGGTATACTGCACTGTTCCTGTGATTTCGACGAGAGCGACGTTGTGCGCGAGCTCTGCGCCCATCTCCCGTTCGATGTGGTGGGCTGTTCGTCTCTCTCCGTCCAGGTTCCGGGTATAATGAGCCAGCTCGCGCTCACACTCACCGTCCTCACCAGCGACGACGTGATGTTTGTCTCCGGCGTCTGTGCCCCGATATCGGACGACATGGACGGGCCGGTGACCGAAGTATACGAAAGGGTTATCGGGGCACAGACGGAAAAACCCGCTGTAATCATGCCCTTTATCCCATTCATGACGACCATCGGCGGGGACGAGTTCATCGAAAAGATCGACGAACTCTCGGGAAATAAGGTACCGGCATTCGGCACGCTCTCGATCACGAGCGAAGAGGATCTCAGCAGGACCTACACCATATATAACGGGGAGTTCTACCCCACGTCCCTGGTACTGCTGGGCTTGTTCGGCGATGTCAAGCCGCTGTTTTTCAGCGCGTCCGTCGTCGAGAAAAACATCCTGAAACAGAAGGCCATAGTGACGGACGTCCACAAAAACCTGCTGAAGACGGTGAACGACATGTCGGCGGTAAAGTACCTGGAGTCGATCGGTCTCGCGTCTGGCGGCAAGGTATCGACATTCGAGTCCATGCCGTTCGTGGTGAAGCTCTCTGACGGCTCGATGTTGACGCGCGCGTGCATCAGCTCCACCTCGGACGGCGCGATCATTCTGTGCGGGTCTGTTCCGGTCGGGTCTACACTGGCCGTGGCCACGATGGACGCCACAGACGTAATCACGTCGACGGGGGAAAAAGTTAGGGAAGCGCTGAAAGAGAGCGCCGGCAGGAATATGTTGATTTACTCGTGCGTGGCGCGCAACTGGACGCTCGGCACGAAAGTAATGGCGGAACACGAAGAGGCCGGCAAATGCATAGGCGACACCGCGCCCTTTCACTTTGCCTATTCCGGCGGAGAGATATTCCCTGAATTCTTCGAGGATGGGAGTATCTCCAACCATCTTCAGAACGACACGATGATTCTATGCGTACTGTGAGGTTATCATGAACATAGATATAAATGAGGCCGCGCCCGGCGTTTCGGTGGCCGCGTCCTCCTGCGGCGAGGGCGCGGAGACCGACGCGCTGAAAATCGAGAACCAGAACCTCCAGGCGCAGGTAAAGAAGCTGAACCGGCAGCTCGCGACGCTCCAAAAAACCATCGCCAGGGCCGAGGCCGTCTACACCACGCGGGACAGGCTCGCTTCGATCTTGAACGCCGAGCGGTCCAAGCAGGAGCGGTTTCTCAATATGATGCTGGAGAACAGCCCGAACATCATCCTTCTGCTCGACCAGGACGGAAACTTTGCCTATTGCACGAACACGTTTCTGCGCATCGCCGGTATCTCGAATTTCGGACTGATCGACGGCAGGCACTTCACGGAAATATTCGAACGGTTCAACAACCCGGATCTGCTGCGGCACGTGACCAAGAGGATAAAGCGCGCGTTCGAACAGAACGAGACGATCATAGGGCAGGAGACTATTGACATGGGGGTCGGTCCGCACGTATATAACATCACGACCACAGCCATGCGCAACGAGGACGGGGTCGCCCTTGGCATACTCTCGCTGTACCACGATATAACCGAGACGCTGCGCGCCAAGGAAGCGGCGGAGGCCGCGAACAGGGCGAAGAGCGAGTTTTTGGCGAGCATGAGCCACGAGATCCGCACCCCGCTGAACGCCGTCAACGGTCTGGCCGAGCTCGAACTGCGGAAAAACCTGCCGCAGGACACGCTAGCGAACCTCGAAAAAATATACGGCTCCGGGGTCACCCTGCTCAACATTATCAACGACATACTGGATATCTCCAAGATCGAGTCGGGGCGATTCGAGCTGATTCCGATCGACTACGAGGTGGCGAGCATCATCAGCGATACGGTGAGCATGAACATCGTGCGCATCGGCTCCAAACCGATCACGTTCAAGCTGGACGTGGACGAAAACATGCCCAACCGGCTGTTCGGAGACGAACTCAGGATCAAGCAGGTGTTGAACAACCTGCTCTCCAACGCCATAAAGTACACGCCGCACGGGGTCGTCGAACTCGGATTCTCGTGCGTCAGGGAGGATAACGAGGCCTGGCTCGACTGTTACGTGAAGGACTCCGGCATAGGTATTTCCGAGGAAAATGTCACCAAGCTCTTCAACGATTACCAGCAGGTCGATATGATAAGCCACCGCACGGTGGAGGGGACGGGACTCGGCCTCTCGATCTCGAAGAGGCTCGTGCAGATGATGGGCGGCGATATAAGCGTCGAGAGCGAATACGGGCACGGCAGCAAATTCACGGTGCGCGTCAGGCAGGGTATCACCGACCCCCGCCCCATCGGAAAGGAGAACGCGGAAAACCTGCAAGGATTCCGCTTCCTGGAGGGGCAGAGCAGACGGGCTAAGAACATCGATTACGTCCCCATGCCCTATGGCAAGGTTCTCGTTGTGGATGACGTGAGCACAAACCTCGACGTTGCCAAGGGCATGATGATGGCTTACAAGGGGCTCGTGATCCACTGTGTAATGAGCGGCAAGGACGCGATAGAACTGATCAGGAAAGAGGAAACCCGTTACGACATGGTATTCATGGATCACATGATGCCCGGGCTGGACGGTATTCAAACGGTGCAGATCATCAGGAACGAGATAGGGAGCGAGTACGCCAGAACCGTCCCGATAGTGGCCTTGACCGCGAACGCTATAGTGGGCAACGACAAGATGTTCCTGGAAAACGGCTTTCAGGCGTTTCTCACGAAGCCGATAGATGTGGTGAGGCTGGACTCCGTACTCCGCCAGTTCGTCCGGGACAAGCAGAGCCCCGAGACTATCAGGGAAGCGGAGGATCTGTTGCGCGAAGCTGACGGGAAGGGCGGCTGCGAGGCAATTCTGACGAGTCTGCTGGAGAAAACGCGGATAAGCGGCGTGGACATAGCGGCCGGTTTGAAGCGCTTCAACAACGCCCCGTCGATCTACATGGGCGTCGTCAAGTCTTTCATACAAAATACGCCGAAACTCCTGACGGCCTTGAGGGGCGTGACTGAGTCAACCCTGCCCGATTACGCGGTCACCGTACACGGGATTAAGGGGAGCTGTTACGGGATATGCGCGGACGAAGCGGGGCGGATGGCGGAGGCGCTCGAGATCGCGGCAAAGAGCGGCGATTTCGCTCGGGTAATGGCGGGAAGCGAAACATTCATAAGCAAGGTCGAGGGTTTATTGTCGCAGCTTGACGCGCTCTCGCGGAGCGCGGACGAAGTCTGCGGCGCTGTTAACAGCGATAAGGCCGCGTTGCCGTCGCCGGATCGCGCGCTCCTCGCAAAGATGCTGGATGTCAGCCGCGTTTACGACATTGACGCCATGCAGAGCGTCATGGAGGAGCTGGAACAGTACCGATACGAGTCCGAGGGAGAGTTGGTATCCTGGCTCAAGGAGCAGATTGTCAACTTCGGATACGACGATATCTCAGAAAAGCTGGAGGAGGTTCTTCATTCCGATTTGAAATCAAAAGCCTGAAGGTGAAGCGGATTGATAGCAAATTAGTGTCGGTCGAGCGGGGGAGAGCGCGTCAGCTGCCCTACCAGGCTTTGGGAGTGAACCCCTCCGGGACGTCGATCTTCACGGTGTCGCCGGTCTGCGTGATGACGTAAAGGCCGGCTTTGAGGGCGGCGGCTTTGACGTTCGGGAAATGCTTTAAGTTGCCGGTTATCAGTTGAGCGTTTCAAAGAACTTTTCATCGCGGAGAAAAATTCCCTTGATAAAAATATATATTAGGGTATATACTAACGCCGAGGTGATTTATTATGCAAACCGCAAAACTTTTTACAAATGGTAAAAGTCAGGCAGTGCGTCTGCCAAAGGAATATCGTTTCGCGGGAAATGAAGTCGGGGTTGCTCGTGTCGGGGAGATGGTCGTCCTTTACCCGAAAGAAAAAGCATGGGAAATTTTCGCCGCAAGTG
>JAISYM010000081.1 GCA_031269875.1 Synergistaceae bacterium | reverse complement strand
AGCTCCGGATTTTTTTTGATCGACCGGCGGATTCCCTCCGACAACGCCGATAACTGTTCGGGCGAAAGAGGACGCGGAGAGGTTATTTCCACGTCGATCATCCCCAATTTGTCATGGGCGAGGACAACGAATTTTTTAAGCGCCAGCTTCCTGCTTCTGCGAGGCAGCGCCCTCATGAAGCGGACGAGAGCCTCGGCACCTCGCCCCATCCCCGTTCCTCCAGATCCATCCAGTATTCCGGACGCTTCTTCATACAAAATCGGGAGCATATCCAGCGACTCGGCGTATTCGACCAACCCTCGGGCGTAAAACGAACTGAGATTTATCATCACGCGTCCGCGTAATCCTTAAAAGCCTGATCCGCCAGACGTTTCTGGAGTTCCTCGTCTAAAGAGGCCTGGACGAATTTTCCGGCGATCATCGAAGCCAGTTCCACTGTCTCCAGCCTGAGCCGCTCCCTGCCTCTTTTGAGTTCCAGAGCGGCGGTCTCCTCGGCCTGGCGAATCATCGCCTCGGCCTTTTCCTTGGTCTCCCTGACAAGTTGCTCACTCTTCAGCGCCGCCTGCCGCTCGACCCGCGACAGTATCTCCTCCCGCTCGCGTCCGATGCCGGTCAGTTTTTTTTCGTATTCAGCCTTCAGCTCCCTGGCCTCATCGTTTGCCCGGTGGGCGGAGGCCATGTGATCCCTTATGCCCGCCGCCCTGTCGTCCATAAATTTCTTCGCGGGTTTGTATAAAATTCGCGCCAGGACGGCTGTCAGCAGTATGACGTTGAACCACTGTATGCCGATATGGATCAACAGGGCAGAGTCGAAACTTATTATGCCGCCTTCCGGCATCGCGGTCCGCCTCGCTTTCGATACCCCGTTACGGGAGCTGCCCCACGAACGGATTGGCCATGAGCAGTATCAGCGCGATGATGAGGCCGTAAATGGCCGTGGTCTCGATGATAGCGCAACTTATGAAGAGAGTGGTCATTACCGTCCCTCGGGATTCCGGCTGACGCGCGATAGATTCTACCGCCTTGCTCGCAGCCATTCCCTGTCCGATAGCGGAGCCGATTGAGGCGATGATCGCAAGTCCCGCCCCTATTGCCGAACAACCCATCACAAATGCCGTGGAATCCATTAGCGCAAACCTCCTGTCGTTTTGTAAAACCTGCGTCTCAATTCGCGGACGCTTTCTGGCTCATAAAGGTGATAGAGAGCGTCGTGAAGATATATGCCTGCAGAGCGCCCACGAACAGGTCGAAATAGGCGTGGAGAAAACTCGGTATCACGAATCGCAGCGGAAACGGAAACAGTTCATAGATCAGCTCGAAGATGATGACGCCTCCCAGTATGTTGCCGAAAAGCCTGAAAGAAAGCGAGATCGGCTTGGTCAGGTCTTCCATAAGATGCATGGGGAAAAATGCCCATACGGGCTCAAAATATTCCTTGAAATAGCGCATCCCTCGCCTCGAAATGCCGAGGAAGTGCATGATCCCCATCGACAGCAGCGCGAGAGAGAGCGTGGTGGAGATGTCGGACGTGGGCGGACGCAACCCCAGGAGCGCGGTGTAATTGGACGCGAGAATAAAAGCGAGTATGCTGAAAAAATAACCGCCGAGCGCTCCGAAACCATCTCCCATCGCGCTCTTTACCATGTTGTCCGCGGCCTCGACGGCAAATTCGATGAAATTTTGAAAGCCGGACGGAACGGGGCTGAACGATCGCATCTTTATTCTCGCGAATATCGCGCCCAGTGTCAGAACCGCCATAACTATCCACGTGGAGAGTAAGCTTTGAGTCAGATAGACGGGTATACCGGATATCTCAAAAAGCAGCGCCAGATTTTTGTTCGCCAGGTCCATGAATAAACCTCCGCATACTACCCCGCATATTGATTTACATCTTTATCATATAAATAACAAAATGATTTAACCTGAGCGATCTTCCAGATATTTTATTACGTCAATATCCATAGCGAGGTTGCCCCCGGCGGTTTTAACGGCTGCTATCGGGCGGCCTTTCGCCGGCCGCGCTGTCTGATAATCTGAATACGCGCTCAGCCGAAAAATCAATTTAAAATCTGGAATTTAACGAGACGCTTTTATGCCGTATAATCTGAAACAGTCATTGCGGAGCCGATGCCAAGAAGCCGGCATTCTTGTATATAGCGCTTGCGCAGCGGCTGATGGTCAATAAAGGGGTGAAAGCGTGCTAGGCGCAATAGTGGGCGATATCGCCGGTTCCCGCTTTGAACGGCGCAATATCAAATCGAAAGAATTTGAGTTTATGACACACCGTTGCAGGGTGACGGACGATAGCGTCATGTCGCTCGCCATCGCGAAAGCCATCCTTGAAAGCGGCGGCAGGTACGACAATCTCGGCGATCTTGCCGTAAAATATATGCGGGAAGTCGGGAGACGTTACCCTCATTGCGGTTACGGCGGGATGTTCCGGCAATGGATGTTTTCCGACGATCCGACGCCATACAACAGCTTCGGCAACGGCGCCGCCATGCGCGTGAGCGCCTGCGGATTCGCCGCGCGTACGCTCGATGAGGCAAAACTGCTTTCGCGCAAAGTGACGGAAACGACCCACAGCCACCCGGAAGGGCTCAAGGGCGCGGAGGCCGCTGCGGTCTGCGTCTTTCTCGCCCGCGAAAGAAAGAGCATCCTTGAAATCCGGGACTATGTGAACGAACATTACTATCCGATGAACTTCACGCTCGACGGCATACGCGACGGATACCGCTTCGATTCGTCCTGTCAAAACTCCGTGCCGCAGGCCATCATGTCTTTTTTGGAATCCCGCGGTTTCGAGGACGCGATCCGCGGCGCGGTTTCCATCGGCGGCGACAGCGACACCATAGCGGCCGTCGCGGGGGGCGTCGCGGAAGCCTATTACGGCGTCCCCGCGGGCATAAGGAAACACGCGCTGACGTTCCTCGACGAATATCTCCTGAAAATACTTGTGGACTTTGAAAATGCCCATCCTATATAACCGCACGGATAATCATTTTATAGTCAGTCTGCGCTCGTTTTGCGCGGTAAAGCTGCTTTTGAAAAGCGCAACGCGAATGGCGCTTCTGACATGCGTTACACACAAACGGCGCTTTCAGCAAACTCGGACATGGT
>JAISYM010000055.1 GCA_031269875.1 Synergistaceae bacterium | reverse complement strand
CTCATCATTACCACCCTTTCCGTAGATGTAGTTTTGGTAAGTTGATCCACATTTCCTTAATCTTGCCCGATAAAGTATGTTACGACTAATTTATGGTTTTGTAAAGCGCGCCAGGTAATCAATGAATAAATTATTGAACCTCAAGGGATAAATCGCCGCAAATACGGCGGTTATGCGCGGCGTGAGTCAGTAAGCACGTATATATAAAGCATATTTCGCGCGGTTTAAGGATGACTCCAATAACATTTTAGCGGCTATATTCGCTGTAAATAAATATTTTAGCCATTATATCGTGATGTATGAATGTATTTTTAATAAATACAGAGTAAAAACAAGAAATAGCTGTTTGATAGAACAAATATTTATCTCTGTGATTAGAAATATCCGCCCGGAGCGCTCTGGATAAACGCGCAGAAAAAGCAATATTTTCGATTTTAGAGGCACAAACAAAGGGAAACAGCTATCTGACGCGCCCCCTGCTCTTTTTACGCCGCTCCGCTTCTTCGGCGGCGTATTTGGTATCAGTCCGGCGGTCTGACGTAAGCCGCCTTGATAAGCGCGGGGTTTACCGCCTCGAGCCCGAGGGACGCGCGGGCCAGCGACAGGCCAATCGCGGGCGGTGTTTGAATTACCCTGTACTCTGATTTTTTGATCTCGTCAAATTCGTCTAAATCAGGGCCGATTATGACGATATCACGTCCGCCGTATCCTCGGGAACAAAGACGCGCTACTAATTCGGCGGCGTTCATTACGTCCGGGACTATATTACTCTCCGAACAGCCGCCGTATATCGCCGCGTACACGCTGTCCTTCCTCGCTTTGACGAGTGACGCCGCCGCGAGGCCGCCGCGCAGGAGAGGATAGGCGATCGCGTAGAGGCCCGAGACCGGAACCGCGGGGATTCCGAGGCCGGCCGCGAGCGCGGTGGCGTAAGCGAGCCCCACCCTGATGCCGGTGTAATAGCCGGGGCCTATCGTCACGGCTATCCGTTCAAGGCGGCGCAGGTTGAATCCGTGCCTCTTTACAAAATGTTCGGCCAAATCGGGCAGCAGTTCCGCCTGCGCCCTTCCCGCGTTTATGTTCTCCTCTCCGTAGAGGGTATCGGAGTCGGCCAGCCCGAGGTTAAGCCACCGCATCGAACAATCTATCGCAAGCGTGAGATTCAATGTGTTCCCTCATTCGCCGCGGCGGAACTTAAAATACCGCCGTATGCCGCGCTGAGTGCCGACAGAGCGCGGACGCCGCGAGCGGACATATCGAATATCCGCGTGCCGTCGGGACAGATTGAAATGCATATATCCCAACGGTCGGAGTCGGGCGGCGTCCGCCACATCTCCCCCCACTCGATCAAGGCCACGTCACCCTGGGCAAGCCGCTCCTCTATAGATAAAAAGACGGCGTCATCGGCCGATTCGCGCGGGATAGGCTGACAAAGCCTGTAAAGATCGCAGTGAACCAGGAAATAATCCTTCCCAGGAACCTTGTGAACCGCCTCTATCGTGAAAGTCGGACTTTTCATCCTGCCTACGCCAAGCGCCGCGCCTATCGACCGCGCAAGGCAGGTCTTGCCGGAACCGAGATCGCCGCATAGCAGCACCGACAAGCCTGGATACAGGCTGGATGACAGGCGCTCACCGATTATAGACGTGAACTCCGGCGCGGATGAGATAACGCCCGGAAATTTTCCCCACAGATCAGGCTCGTTCAATACCATGCGTCACATTCGCCTCGAGACGTAAGACATCACGACGCAGGCAAGCCCGACCGTAACGAGCATCAGGATGGGCGCGCGCATATCCGCGCCAGGATTCGATATCTTTATAAAAACGAGGCATATCCCGATTACGAGAAAGCTCAGGAGCGTAAAGCGCGTGCCGCGCCGCGGCCTTTTCACGGCGCGCTCCCCTTCGTCACGTTCTGTTTCCGGCTTTCTCTTGCGTTCAAGCCGTTTATAAAGCATCAATCGTCCCCGATTCCGATATTATCGGCGAGCTCCCGGGCCAAAATGCCCTCTCTCCTCGCGCACGAGGCGGCGGCCCCCGCGTGAAGAAGCGCGCCAAGCGTCGCCGCGTCCGCGCATCTCATGCCGGTCGCCAGGAAAGCGCCGATCACTCCTGAAAGGACATCTCCGGAGCCGGGGACAGCGAGTTCCGGGCCGCCGTCCAGTATCACGCGCCGTTCAGCGCCGGAACAGATAAGCGTATGGGGGCCTTTTAGAAGGGCAGTCCCGAACTTCTCCGAGAGGTCCGCGCATGACGACAGCCTGTTTCCCGCCACCTTTTTCGCGCTCGATCCGAGCAGAAACGCCGCCTCCCCCTCATGTGGGGTTATCACGACGTTATCCCTGCGATGATGCGAATCGTCGTTATGTCCTGTGTTTCCTATGTTATGGAGAGCGTCGGCGTCCATGAGGAGCGGCTTTTTCCACTCGGCGCGGATCCAGTTTGTCACAAGCTCGGATTCGAGGTTGCGCCCTATACCGGGGCCCAGGACAATGGCGCCGCACTTGTCAAACCAAGGAGCGAGTACTTTCTCGACTGTTCTGTAACGGATAAAGCCCCCTTTTGAAGGCAGCGGCAAGAGTATGGCCTCCGGTAAAAAAGACGAGGCCTCCGTCGCCATGAAATCGGGAACCGCCAAAAACACAAGCCCGCAGCCGGCGCGAAGCGCTCCCAATCCCGCAAATAGAGGCGCTCCCCTGAACGTCTCGGAACCGCCGACTACCATAAGCGCTCCCCTGGTACCCTTGTGAGCGTCCTTCGGGAAGCGGGGCCGGAGCGCCGGAATGTCCGACGCGCCGTAACCGGTGAGCTGGTGATCGCCCAAGACAAGTTCCGGTTTGACGCCGATCCCGCAGACCTCGACTTCGCCCGCGTGCAGACAGCCCGGCGACACAGCGAGTCCCACCTTCTCCGCGAGGAACGTTATCGTGGCTTCGGCGGTCAGCACGGTGCCATACGTCTCGCCGGAGTCAGGATCGACGCCGCTCGGAATATCCAGCGAGACCAAGTGCGCGGCGTCACCACAGAGCTCTATGAGCCGGACGACCTCGCCGCGCGGCGCGCCGTTCGAGCCGGTCCCCAGCAGAGCGTCGACGACGACGCCAGCGGAGCGAATGCGGGACGCGATATCATCGTCCTTCATATCCTTCGAACAGAGAACGCTTACCCCGCAGCTCTTAGCGGAGAGGGCGGCGAAGCCCGCGTCGTTTTTATACTTGTCCAAGCCAATCGTCGAGATGACCGAAGCCTCGCGGCCCCAGAGCGCGACGTGCCTTGCCGCTATAAAACCGTCCCCGCCGTTGTTCCCCGGACCACAGAGGAACGTAAAGTCGCGCGCGCGCGGAAATCTCCGCAGCAGAGCCTCGGCAGCGCTGCGGCCTGCGTTTTCCATCAGCACCGCTCCAGGGACGCGGAGTTTTTCGAGCGCTTTTTTGTCGGCTTCCCTGACGCTGGAACCACTGTAAAATTTCTTCATGACATTCGATTCTTCCTTACAGTCATTTTACAGCCTCCATCTTCACAGCCAGTCAATCCGTTACGACTCTATCACGACAAAAGCAAGAGCCAAGTCGCCCTCATGAGTCAGGGATAGCCAGCATTTTTTCACCCCTAGCGCCTCAAACTTTTTCATGAGGGCTCCTCCGTATATTATCACAGGCCCGGCCTCGGTGCGCCTTACCATAGAACCCGAGAGACCGATGCCGAAGATACCGAGTCCCGAGGCCTTCGCGAGGGCTTCCTTAGCGGCGAAGGCCGCAGCGAAGTGTTCGGCGGGGTTTCCCTTCGATCTCGCGTATTCAATCTCCTCAGGAGAAAAAATTTTCCGGACAAAATACTCGCTGGCGCTTGCCTTTCGCATTCGTGAAATCCTGCAGAGATCCGTGCCAACGCCGAGTATCATCGCGTCATTCCTCGTCAGGAAACGGAGATGCGTCCAGATCAAGGGCTATAGCGCCCTCATTCAGCATCGTCTCGGTCAGCGCGGCATCCGGGAACATGGGGGACTCATCCTCTTGAGGCTGGTTCGCGGGTATAATCAGCCCGTTCGCCTCCGCGACCTTCGCCAGAACCTCCTTTCTGATCTCCTCCATCAGTTCCGGGCGATCCCCGATCAGATCAGCCGCCGCCTCCTTGCCCTGCGCGAGCGTCTCACCCTTATACGCAATCCACGAGCCCTTCCTCTTTACGACGTTCATGTCGAGCGCCATGTCTATGACGCCCATAGACTGCGGAACGCCCTTGCCGTATATGAGAGTTGTATGCGCCGTGCGGAATGGGGGCGCCTGCTTGTTTTTCGTAACCTTTATCTTGAGTTCGTGTCCTATGGGAACGTCCCCATGAGTCAACGTCCCCGCTCTCCTGACCTCGATCCTCACGGAGCTGTAGAATTTCAGCGCCCTCCCTCCGGTAGTCGTCTCCGAAGGGCCGCTGCCATACCCTGTGTTTATCAGGGCGCGGAGCTGATTGATAAATATGATTGTCGTCCTGCTCTTGGAGATGACGGACGTAAGGCGTCTCAGAGCGTAGGACATCAGCCTCGCGTGCAGTCCGACGCTCTTGCTGGGACCTTCCTCTATCTTGCCGTCTATCTCTCCCTGCGGAGTAAGCGCGGCGACCGAGTCGACGACGATCAGATCCACCGCGCCGCTGCGAACCAGCGAATCTATGATGAAAAACGCCTGTTCGCCGCTGTCGGGCTGAGAGATATACATATCGTTCGTGTTGACGCCGATAGCGGCCGCAAGCCCAGGGTCGAGCGCGTGTTCGGCGTCTATGAACGCCGTTACGCCCCCCGCCTTCTGAG
The DNA here is from genome assembly GCA_031269875.1 of Synergistaceae bacterium. Classification (GTDB taxonomy): domain Bacteria; phylum Synergistota; class Synergistia; order Synergistales; family Synergistaceae; genus JAIRNC01. The sequence goes on along the minus strand of JAISYM010000055.1, from coordinate 17,984 downwards.
CCTCCGCGATAATGTGCAGGGCTATCGTCGTTTTGCCGCCGCCCTCCGGCCCGTACAGCTCGACAACCCTGCCCCTCGGCACGCCGCCGATGCCCAGGGCTACGTCGAGCGGCAACACTCCCGTCGAGATGACCTCGATGTTCATGTTCGTCCGCTCACCCATCTTCATTATCGCTCCGTCGCCGAATTTCTGTTTGATATCAGTAATCGCGTGCGCCAGGATTTCTTCCTTTGTCGCGAACTCCTTCTTCTTAGCAGCCAACTAAATACACCTCCGTATTTCGCACATGCCTCTCACGAGAAGCCTGAGCGCCGTCCTTGCCGCGCATAACCGCACGATTTTTCTGGAGCGCCCCGGGTAAAATCCCTTCGTGACCCTGACGGAGCCGTCATCGAAGGCGAGGCCGAACCACACTGTCCCGACAGGCTTTTGGGGGCTGCCTCCGTCCGGGCCGGCTATCCCCGTCACGCTCACAGCGAGCCTGACCCCGAAGGCCGAGACCGCGCCGCGCGCCATCTCAGCGGCGCACTGCCCGCTCACAGCCCCGTATTTTTCGATAATTCTCGGATTGACTGATAACTGCTCGATTTTCGCCCTGTTGCTGTAGGTGACGGCACTGCCGGGGAAGGACGCCGAAGCGCCGGGGACGGACGCGACAGAAGATGCGACAAGGCCTCCCGTACACGACTCGGCAAACGAAAAAAGCCGTCCAAGCCGCCCAAAACGTCCGTCCTGAAGCGCTGCCTGCGACCCCAAATAAACGGCGACCCTCGAAAGGACGTCAACCTCGCGCAGAAGAATACCGGACTCTTTCAACCCCCCACCCCCAAATAACCGCCGATCGCGGAAAAGCCGCCCGCAAATAAGACAGAGAAAAACCACGCGACGGCGCGCAGAATCACATTCACTATAATTCCCCCGCAGATATCGTCAGCCATTATACCGACGCCGCCTGGCAGCTTTTCTGCGCTGTCCACGGGGAAGGGTTTTACTATATCTATCACCCTGAAAAGGAAAAAAGCCGCTATCGCGCTCGACGCGTCCAGCCCGTACATCGAGATCCAACTGCCCGCGACTTCGTCGATAACTACCTCCGAAGGATCCTCAGCGCCCCTTTCCTTTGCGTACATATCAGCTGTGACCGTACCCAACAATATCACGGCGGCCAGCGCGAATATATTTATACCACCGAAAGGCAAAAGAATCAAAAACGCGGCCGCGGAACCCAAGGTTCCAGGCATCCGTCCGGCGCGCCCTATGCCAAACAGCGTGGCAAACGCGCCGTACCACGTCCGCTTCGCGTCAGGCATCGCGAGGCGCCTCCACCGCTATCATGTCATGCTCGAGAGCGCCTGTGACGACCGCTCTGATCACGTCCCCGGGGCGGAGATCGCCCCTCGCCTCCCGTATCTCTATCAGGCCGTCCACCTCCGGCGCCTCGCGGAACGATCTCCCCTCCGCGGTTCCGCCGCGCGCCGCATCTATCATTACGTCGATCGTACGTCCAAGAAAGAGTTCCTGCCGCGAGAGCGAAATCTCCTCCTGCAGGGCCATAAGTTTGTTCAGCCTGGACCTCTTAGTCCTCGAATCCACCTGACGCGGCAGATCGGCGGCCGGGGTTCCCTCCTCCGGGGAGAAGATAAACGCGCCGGCCCTATCCGGCCGCGCCTCGTCCAGAAAGCGCAAAAGCACGTCAAAGTCCTCTCCGGTCTCCCCCGGGAACCCAACCATGCAGGTAACGCGCAGGGCAAAATCCGGGCGAATCTCCCTGGCCAGCTTGAATTTGCCCAAGAGGTCTTCGTAGCTGCCCGGCCTGTTCATCAGGGACAAAACATTCCCGCTCGCGTGTTGTATCGGAATGTCCAGATACGGAAGCACTCTGCCGGACGCCGCCCGTTCAAGCAGTTTTTTGTCGACTCCGTCGGGCTGGAGATAGAGCAGCCTCAGCCATATATCGCGGGGCAGGGACGATTCGAGCGCGTCCAGCAGTTTCAAGAGCGCGTCCCTCGCGCCGAGGTCTCTGCCGTAAGCCGTGAGATCCTGCGCGACAAGGCATAACTCCCTGGCTCCGTCCTGAACGAGGCTCACGGCCTCCGCAACGACCGCGTCCATCGGGGCGCTGCGGAGCCCTCCCCGTATCGACGGAATGGCGCAGAAGGAACAGCGCCTGTCGCAGCCCTCGGATAATTTTAAATATCTGACATGTTTCGGCGCTCCTGGCAGAGAAAGCCTGGAGGAAGTGTCAGACGCCGCGGGCGCTTCGTCTCCGCATACGGCTCTTAAAATGGCGTCGTAGTCCTCGCTGCCGGCCCATGCGTCTACGTCCGGTATCTCCTTTTCGAGGACGCCCGCGCCGTACCTGTTTACGAGACAGCCCACTACCACAACGCGCCCCGTTCCCCCGCCGGATTTAAGGTCAACCATGTCCAATATGCTCTCTATATTCTCCTCCACGGCCGGCCTTATAAAACCGCACGTATTGATGAGGCAAATGTCAGAACCGGCCGCTTCATTCACGATATCGCAACCCGCGCTTTCGAGGACGCCCGCCATCTTTTCGCTGTCCACGCTGTTTTTTGAGCAGCCCATAGTGAGGCAAAATACGGTCTTGCGCCTCGTCCGATCGATTTGAACCGTTTCCCTCACCTCGCGATTCTCCTTTCGGGCCCGAAGAAATTCGAGCTGCCGGAGGTCGTCCGCACGCTGCCGTCAGGATAAAAAATCATCACGATAGGGCTCCCGTCACTTCCGACGGCCGTATATTTTTTCCCAAACCACGTCACGTCAGCCGCGTTTCCCACGCTGAGACGCACCTCCGTATCGCTGTTCACGTAATAAGTCCTCGCGTCTCCGGCTGTGAGTTCTCTCGTGGTCACGTTCCTTCCGCCCTGGTTCACTACAAGCCTCGTTCGCCGGCCCGTAATCTCTATCAGCAGCTCTTGCCTCGACGCCCTCAGGCGGACCGGCGCGATGCCGGGCTCTCCCGACGTTACGGTTATATTCCCGCCCATCCAGGAAAGATCTATGAGCGCTTGCGCGAAATCGGCGGATCCCGCCAGAGCCGCCGTGTCACGCGAAAGAGAGGCCCTTGGTATAGGAACGGCGGCCAAATCCTGAGAGGTCACTGAGGCAAGCGCCGCGCGAGCGGACGAAACGTCGTCCGATACGCGCTCGTCCGGCGACGTTTGTCTCTCCCTATCCTGAACCCTCAAGAAAAAACCGTGCTCGAATCCCTCCTGATCCATCTGCTGACGCCATAGCAAAAAGACAGCGCCCAGGACGGCAAAGACGAGAATCACATATACCCAGATTATCGACGAACGCCGGAATATCGGGGTCGGGTGATTTATATCGACGGCGCTTTCGTCCGCCGCCCTTACCGCGCCGGGTGATATAAGCCGCCGGTTGTACTTGCGCCACAGATCATCCGCAAGGAGATATTCGCAGTAGGTCTTAACGAAACCTCTGGCGTATACGGGAACGGATATCTTCTCGATAGTACCGTCCTCGATCGCTCGCAGGAGATGCGGCCTTACGCGGGTAGCCTTCGCCACGTCCTCATAAGAGAGGTTCTGAGCCTCCCGGAGCGCCTTGAGCTGGCCGCCTAATTCCGCGATGTCCGCTGTTCCTTCCTCATAGTCTGCGCGTGATTTTTTCGCCATTAACATAAACTCCGTCCGATAAAAATTATTTTCCCGCCGCGCTGTTCCTTATTTCGAGCGCGGCCCGAGCCGGATCGGCCTGCTTGAATATGGCGCTCCCGGCCACTAAGACATCGCAGCCGGTCGAGACCAGAAACGCCGCGTTATCGGCGTTCACTCCCCCGTCGACCTCTATGAGATAGCCGAGCGAGTGAACGACCCTGAAGCGCACGAGTTCTTTCAATTTAGCGGCCGCCTCCGGTAAAAATTTCTGCGCTCCAAAACCGGGGTTCACCGTCATAACCAACACGAGGTCAACCATGTGAAGGACGGTCTCGATAGCCGACACTGGCGTCCCCGGGTTGATGGCTATCCCGGGGCGCACGCCGGCGGCCCGTATACTCTGGAGAACCCGGTGTATATGTTTCGTGGACTCGGCCTGTACGGTCAGGATATCAGGCGAGACGGCGGTGAACATATCGACGAAACATTCGGCCGGTTCGACCATGATGTGAACGTCGATAAATCTGTCCGGGAACCCCCTGCGGACGGCCGCGACCAGATTCGGCCCAAAGGAGAGATTGGGTACAAAGTGCCCGTCCATCACGTCGACGTGAATCCAGTCGAGTTCGTCTTCCACCTTTTTGATATCTTGGCTCAGCCGCAAGATGTCGGCGTCCAAAATAGAGGGCGCCAGTAAAAAATCCTTATTCCCCTTGAGTTCGTTTGCCGCGCCCGTCATTCGTACTTTTCCTGCCAGATGACCTCGCCGCCGAGCTGAATCGTGATATTGGCGCTTCCGCTGTAAGGAGTTTCAATGGATATGTACTCCCCGCCGTTAGCCTGCTTATCCTGAAGCGTCCTCGCGCCGGAGGCGTCCGTTATCACTATCTTGAGCGGAAGGGCTCTCGAAAGGGGAGGCACCTGATAGCGCAATTTGGCTGTTTTGCCGCCGGCCGGTATCGCAGGAGGCGTCGGAGGCACGGGCGGCTGCGGCGCGGCCGGGGGCTGCGCAATCACCGGGACCGTCTGAGGCGGCGCGATCGGATTCGTATCGACCTGATCGATCGGAATGACCGGAGGGACGGTACCAATGGCCGGCACCTCTCTCGGCGGCGGGATTTGTTCGGCGTTTTGCGCTCCGGTCTGCGCCGTGACCGCTATGGGCGGCTCCGGAGCCGGAGCTTTTGCCAGGAAGAGCGTAATCGACGCCCCTGACTGTACCCTCGTACCGGCCTTCGGCTGAGTCTGCACCACGCTTCCCGGCGGCACAAGCTTCGACTCTACCTCGACGGCACGCGTGACGTCGAGCTCGCTCTGTTCTAAGATTTGCCTCGCGATCCCTTCCTCCTGGCCCCTTAAATCCGGCACCTGAACGGTCGTAGAGAGCCCTGCCTTCCCCTCGCTGACCAAAAGTTCGATCATCCTGCTGCTTATAACGCCGGCGGGAGACGCGGGGTTCTGCGCGATCACCACCCCGGCGGGCTTGATTGCGTCGGGAACGCGCAGTACGCTTCCAAGTTTCAGCCCGGAGGCGTCTAGCTCCTTGACAGCCTCGGCGAACTGCATCCCTCTCACGTCCGGTATTTGAATCAGGGCGCCGCCCCTGCTGACCTTCAGATTTATCACGTTGCCCTTCGCGGCTTTCTCGCCTGACGGAACAGACTGATATATCACCACGTCGCGCGGCTGATCTGAGTCGACGATGTCGGGCCTGGCGGACAGGCCGGCCGCGTTGAGCCTGTTCGAGGCTTCCACCAGCGGCAGACCAACGAGCGACGGCACCTCTACGTCTTTGTCCTCCACGAAAATAAGCCTGATCGATACCAGGCCAGAGCTTATCAAAATCAATAGAGCTATAATTATCCCCCATCTGAAAAGCCTGTTCACGTTTATTCCTCCTAAACAGTGTGACGCCGATTCTAAATAATTCTAATTACGCGTCAATTTATCTATCGCGCGTTGATTTGCGAACCCCAGCTTCTCACGGGCGGCATAACGCGGCGCTAATGCTTTTTCCTGAACAGAACGGCGTAAAAACCGTCTGTCCACGGTGTCTCTGGAAAGACAACGGTTCCATACGGTTTGCCGCGTCTTTCAAACTCGCGGAACGGCCACTTCGACTTCAGCGGCAGCTCAACCAAGTCGCTCCTCTTAGCCAGCACCGCCCCTACGACCTGTTCGTTCTCCTCCCTGAATACGCTGCACGTACAATATATAATGATACCACCGGGAGAGAGCAAATCCACCGCCCTCGAAAAGAGCCGCATCTGCAGATCCGCCGCCCGCTTCAACTTCTCCCGGGACATCCTCCACTTACCCTCGGGGTGACGGCCCCACGTCCCGCTCCCCGAGCAAGGCGCGTCAAGAAGAATGGCCGACGGAGACGCCTTTGGGGTCAGAGTGAGCGCGTCCCCAGGGACGAACTCCGCTCGCCCATGAACCCGCAGCCTCCTCATCTCACGCTCCGCCGCGCGCACCTTGGCTTGGGAGATATCCCACCCCTCGATCTCGGCATCCGCCATAAAGGAGAGTATATGCCCCGATTTTACCCCTCTTCCGGCGCACATGTCGAGCAGTTTTCCACCAGACCAGTTAGCGAGAAGGCTCTCGACCGCCCACATCGACGACTCTCCCTGCGGGGTCACGAGCCCCTCGGAGTATCCAGGGAGAGCGGGCGGATACGGGTTCGACTCCACGCGAATCGACGACGAAAGATAAACGGACGGCAAAGCCGCTGACTCGCCGTAACCTTCTGACCATTTTACCCTGTCGACGCCCGGCGACGCGCGCAGCGACATATAGGTCTCTTGAGCGGAAAGCGCTACGAGGTGTTTCGCGACCTTCATGCCCCAATCCGCGCTCCACTCCGCCGCCGCCCACCCCGGCACGCCGCAGGCAAGGGCCTGGTCGCGCATCGCGGGCGCTTTCATCAGGGAATCAATGTAAGCCGGCGCGTGTTCCATAACTGTGTGCAGCACGGCGTTCACGAGAGCCGCTTCCCCAGGCGCGCCCGATTTGTCCTTTATGTCCTTCACCTGCTGGACCAACGCGTTCACCAGCACGCCCGGCTTGAAATGTTTCAAGTCTATCACGCCGGCAATGCCCGGCAGGAGCACCGAGACCGTCTTCGGATGCAGCGAGCCGACAGGGCGCTTGCAGTACTTCATAAGAAGGTGCTTCCACAGACCCAGCTTACGAAGCGTAATATACACGAGCGTCGTCGTAAGGCTGCGCTCCGACGGAACTATATTTTCCCAAGCTCTTCTGATCGACTCGGCCGCGAAAGCTCCATTTTCAACCTCGCTCAACACCAGAAGCGCCCCTTCAATACCTCTCATCGGTACGCCTCCCAAACAAAAAATTGGGCGGCACATTCTCGCCACCCATAGAGTCTAACCAGATATCCGATAATAGACAAGCGCTTTTTTAAAAATGCGGAAACGCCTTGAACGCGGCAATATATATGCCGCCTACTTATTTTTTTCTAGTAAATTTCTCCGTTGTAATCCACCATCAAATATGATAGAACACATAATGTTTGATATTTGATTTTGTAGCGGTCCAAGCGCGCGTTGCACCTTGAAAACTGAATAAATTACAGTAGAAATACGTAAAAAAGAAACGCGTTTCTTCCTCGCGCCGTTTTTATGCGCGTGATACCAATTCGCGGAGAACGGGCTGTTTTGATGTGACTGAGCGGTTGTCCAGACTGGCTCCAGCGCTTCACACTTCATGCCTTTGATTTCAAATCGGCATGAGATAGACTTTTCTGTCTGAGTTTGTCGGTGTATTATTGCGGCTTTTCAATGACATATTCTTTGTTGAAGAAAGGGAGCGATCTGCTTGAAGAACTTAAGGATAGTCGCGAAACTGATGCTGGGTTTTGGGATAGTGCTCTTTGTCTTTGGGGCGGCGGTCTGCGTCACATGGGTAAACATGAAGGGTCCTCAAGATGAGAGCATGTACCTGCGCGACAATGTGGTTCCGGCGATGTTTATAGTCAGCGAAGCTGAGCGCTCCGCCTCCAATCTCTTCAGGGCAGTCAGGGAAACGGTGTACACCGGGACCAAGCAAGCGATCGAAAAGGACAACGCGGCGGCGGCGGTGGTGGAAAAAAGCCTGGCGGACATGGATGCGCTGGGGAACAAATATCCGGATATGTCGTCCCCAAAAATGATGAAGGAAAACGTCGTACCCGTTTACAGAACATATTCGGATAACCTTCAAAAGCTGCACAGCGCCATAGCGAAGAAAATGGAGGGAGTGGCCGCCGTCAGCAAGGCGGGCGCCGAGGTGGCGGTCAGTCTGAAGGAAGCGCTGGAAAGTTTCTACCAATCGACGAAAACAGACATTTTGACCGAGGAAAAGGGCAGAGCGCGCATAGAACAGCTTTACCTGATCGGCAAGATGCTGGACAACGTCGGCGAAATGAGGCGGAGTATCGTGTTGGCCGTGGATGTCGCCCGCGACTCCAAAGCGGCGCAAGCCACATTGGGACTGGCGAAATCGATCCAAAAGGGTGCCGAGACGGTGCGCGATTCGACGCAAGACCCGTACCGCAAGGAACTGATGGGAAAAGTGCTCAGCTCCATAGGGAATTACGAAACCAATCTGGAAATCCTGGTGAAAGCCTTCGACGAGACGACTTCTTTGAACGAATCCCGCGCGCCGGTGCTGGCCGCCTATGAGGACTCGATTGCAAAGATGGTCACGCTCGCGCAGGACGCCGTCAAGACCGTTTCCGAATCCAGTCTCGCTTCACTGAAAACCGCTTCTTTTATCCTGCTGACCTCAGCCGCGCTGTCAATCATTTTGGGGCTGCTGATAGCGTACTTCATCTCCCGCTCCATCTGCAAACCGCTGGGCGTCATAGTCGGCCTGGCCGAACGCTGTCAGGAGGGCGACCTGACCATCACACGGCAGGACTTCGGTTACGAGGGCAAAGACGAATTGGGCAGCCTTGTGAACGCGATATCCGAAATGATTGCAGCCCAAGAGTCCGCCCTGATGAACGTAGTGTCCGTCGCGGACGCGGTGTCGGAAGGAGCCGGCAGTCTTTCCTCCATAGCCGAGGAGACAAACGCTTCCATGGAGGAGGTAAAGGCTTCCATCGAGCAGGTCTCCACGCTGAGCGAGCGCAACGGAGCGGCGCTCCAGGAATGTAACGCCGGTGTGGAGGAAATGAGCGCGGGGGCGGATACAGTAGCCCAATCGTCGACGGACAGCGCCTCATTCATATCACAGACGACGGATGAGTCCGGCAAAGCCTTCCAGACGGTGAGCTCCATGATCGAGGGAATGAGGAACGCGGACAAAAACTCCAAAGAAAGCGAAGCAAAAACACGGAAGCTCGTCTCCTCCGTGGGGAACGTCAGCAGTTTCGTTTCCGTCATCACTGGCATTGCGGATCAGACGAACCTTTTGGCGCTGAACGCGGCAATCGAGGCCGCCCGCGCCGGAGAGGTGGGGCGCGGTTTTGCCGTCGTGGCGGAAGAAGTGCGGAAATTGGCTGAGGAGTCTGCGAAGGCGGCTCAAAACGTGAACAGCATCATCGTGGATCTCCAAAAAGAAGCGCAAGAGAGCATCACGGCCACTACCGAAGTGGGGCGGACGCTGGGCGAAACACTGGTCCAGGCGGCGGAAGCCCAAAAGCAGCTAAACAGCGCGATGGAAGAAATCAACAAGACCAACGACTCGATTCAGAATATCGCCGCAGTCGCCCAAGAACAGGCGGCATCCAGCAAGGATGTGGCGGACGCCATCGACAAGGCTACCAAGTCCACGTTGGAGATGGCAAACACCGTGTCGCAAATCCAACAGGCGACGGAAGAAACGGCAAGAGCCGCTCAAGGTGTGGCTGAACAGTCCGCTTCCATGAGCGAACACGCCAACTCTCTATCGGAAGCCCTGTCCCGCTTCAAACTGCGGAACGCGGAAACGGCGTTAAGAAAGGTAAGTTTCAGAGCCTTGAAAGCATGATCGTTCAAATCGACGCGCATTTCGTATAATATCTCGTTTTGAGTGCGACTTTCATCCAACGACTGGAGCCGTTGGATGAAAGTCGCTTTTTCGTAAAAACCTGGGATACGGCGCCCGTCACTCTCAGGCAGACGCTGGACGTCTGCGCGGGAGAGACGCCCGGCGTTTACTTCACGTTTCCTTCAATCCCGCCGCCCTCGCGCAAGTATCAGCAGCCTTATCAGATTCATCACCGCCATCACCGTGGCCGCCACATAGGTCAGAGCGGCGGCGTTCAGAACGCTCTTCGCGCCGGATATCTCGTTTTGCGTCAATATCCCTGTGCCGCCGAGGAGCCGGAGCGCCCTGGACGACGCGTCGAACTCGACCGGGAGCGTCACGAGATGAAAGATCACCACGGCTGAAAAGAGCACTATGCCCAAATCTATAAGCGGTTTCGCGCTCATCAGGAGCCCTATCAAAAAGAGAGGGAACGCCGCCATCGATCCGATATTGGCAACCGGGACAAACGCGTTGCGGAATTTCAGAGGAGCGTACCCCTCCTTGTCCTGTACGGCGTGCCCGACCTCATGTGCCGCGACGCCAATCGCCGCGATACTTGAACTTCCGCCCACGGAATCCGACAATCTCAGAACCTTGGTTCGCGGGTCGTAGTGGTCTGTCAGTTCGCCTCTCACGCGCTCCACCCTTACCAAATAGAGGCCAAATTTATCGAGGAGCGTCCGTGACACAGCGTCAGCGCTCATTCCCCTCGAAGCGTACACCGAATTGAACTTGGCGAACGTGCTCTTAACTTTCATCTGAGTGTACGCCGCCAAGATTATACCCGGTATCAGCAGGAGAAACGTCGGATCCATCATTGGATACATTGGAAACATTTATTTTCTCACCCCCTGGACGAATTATACCAATATTTTACCGGCCGGACAGCGGCAATTCTACTCTGCCGCAAAGAAGGGGCCGCCGTTATTGGACTTCGACCCTTTCTCCGTCGCTCAAATTATTGCCTCCGAAGACTATTACCCGGTCTCCCGAGACGACGCCGTCCGTGACGTGTACAGAGTCTCCCTGCCTCACGCCGGTGTGTACGTCCCTGCGGCGCGCCGCGCCGTTATCCTCGATAAAGACAAAGTATCCTTCGCTGTCGCTGCCCAGCGCGCTCTCCGGAAGCAGCACGCTGCCGGGAAACTCCCGCTCTATAATTGAAGCCTGCCCGAACATGCCGGGGCGCAGACGGTTTCCGACAGCCTCGTTATCCAGCTCTATCTCGACGGCGCTCGTCCTCGTGGCAGTATCCACATAAGGGTCAATTCTCGTCACCTTCCCGCGAAATTCCTCATCCGGCAGCGCGTCGAACTTAAGAAACACATCCATGCCCGGCTGAACGATGAAAATTTTATTTTCCGGGATGCGGAGCGACGCTTTGAGCCTCCTCAGATCGGCAATGTCTACAATCGGCGAGTTCTGAGAGATCATCTCTCCTTGTGTGAGGGAGTAGTCCGACAACACAGTGCCATCGAGCGGAGAGTACATTATATAGTCCTGCCTGGACGATTTTACCCGGCCAAGTTCGGACACCGCCTGACGCTCCTTCGCTATGGCCGCGTCGTAATTCGCGCGGGATGAGACGTACGCCGTCTCATACGTGTCGAACTGCTGCTGCGTGCTGAAGCCCTCCTTGACCAATCTCTCGTAACGATCCAGGTTGGTCTTGGCGTTCATCATCTCCGCCTTTGCCCTCTGTGTGTCCGCTTGCGCGGAGGCCAACTGAGCCTGTGTTGAAGATATGAGCGCGTCCTGCTGGGCATGTTCGAGCACCGCGATAAGCTGCCCGGATTTAACCTTGTCGCCCTGCTTCACGTGAAGTTTTTCCAGCCGGCCTGTGACGCGAGGGGTCATCTTTACCCTGTTTACCGCCTCTATGGACATATTCTGGACGATGCTCTCCCGCACAGTGCTGTTACTAGAGGCGGTAATGACCTTGACGAAAGGCGCCTGTTCTTCCGGCTCTGACGACGCCCCCGCCGTCTCGCCGCCTCGCCAGTTCGTGAAGAACGCTATCGCGCCGGCCACGGCGGCAAAAAGTAAAATAAGAATAACGAAAAACGCGCGGCTCCTATTGCCATTTGCGGCTTTTTTCATCAGATATCCAACTCCTCGATCCAGTCAATGATGTTCCCCTCCGTCACCTTCAGCGCGGTGGCGGCAATCATGTTGTTATAGAGGGAGCGCTGATACTCCAGCCTGCTCGCCGTGAGAGACGACTGCGCGTCCAGGAAATCGAGCTGAGGCGTGACTCCCTCCTGAAAACCGACCGCGGCGAGCCTGAGTGATTCTTCCGCCAGATCGAGCGCCTGTTTCGTCGACTCCAGATGGTCCAGAGTCGCCTCCAGCTCCGCCCACGCTGTCTCGACGCCGGCTTTTATATCCAGGTCCATTCGCGCAAGCGATATCTTGTCCTGCTCGATTACGGCCTCAGCCCTCATCACGCCGGCCCGCGTGACGTTGCGGTCGAAAATCGGGACGGAAACGGAAAGCTCGGCGCGCCACGTATCATCGCCGTAGTTCCCTCCCCTGTAAGGGTCGAGATAGCCCGCGGAAGCCCCAAGCGACACCCTGGGCCTCATCCCGCTCCTCTCTATATCTATCTGGTTTGCCTGATATTCGATCTGGCTCTCCAGAACGCCCCTGTCCGCCCGGTTTTCCATCGCGGCTGTAAGAGACTCCGCCCTGCCGCCGGAGATTTTGACCGCGTGAAGGCTTCCGCTCACCGGCCGCCGTTCCTCAGGCGGAATCCCCATATAATTCATAAGTGAAATTTGCGCCGCCTCGAACGCGCCCACGGCGGAACTCAGGTTCGCCCTGTTGCTGGCCAGCCTGAGCCGGGCCCTTATGACCTCGAGCCGGTTGGAGAGCCCGAGTTCACTCATCTTAGTAACCTCGCGCACGTGCATCTCCGACGCGGCGATTCCCGCCCGCTCCGTCTCGACTCGGCTCTCCTGCAGCAGAACATTGTAAAACCTGGCAAAGAGTTCCCCCACCGCTCTGTTTTCCGCGGCGATCAAAGAGAGGCCGGCGATGGATTTTATCTGCCGCGACTGCCTGCGCTGCGCGGCATTCCTCCCTCCGGAGTATATCGTCTGCTCGATCGAGAGCCTGGCGACCCTGTTATCCGTGCGCGAGGAGCCGTCCGTAGTCTGGTTCTCCCTCTGCGCATCGACGTAGGCGTTCACGGCGATCTGCGGCAGGGACGTTCCATCGGCCTGAAGCTCGAAAGCACTCGCTTTTGACGCCTCCTGCCTGATGGACATGAGTTCGAGGTTGTTCGCGAGCGTCAAATCTATCGCCTCGAGTATGCCCATCGGGAGATCCGAAGATACAGCCGCGCAAGCAGCCGGCACATAAAATAGAACAGAGAAAGCCCAAGCGGCGCACATAACGAGAGCGATGCTTTTTTTAGCGAACATGCTCTATCGCGCTCCCCGAGGCACCCTGCGGTTCAAGGGATTCGCCGCCTTCACGCCAGCGAGACGGCATGGAACGCAGCCTGAGATACGCCCTGACCTTGTGGACGCGGCGCAGAACCCAATCTTTCACGTCGTCGAACACTAGGTACAGTACCGGTATCACGATAAGCGTCAGCAGGGTCGACGAGAACATCCCGCCCGTGACAGAGACAGCCATCGGCTGACGCGTCTCCCCTCCTTCGCTCAGGGCCAGGACTATAGGGAGGTTGCCCATTATGGTGGAAACCGACGTCATGAGTATCGCCCGAAGGCGCATCGGCCCCGCGCGCACGACTGCTTCCACCTTCTTCATCCCCTCCGAGCGGAGTTGATTTATAAAATCGACCAGCAGTATCGCGTTGTTGACCACCACCCCGACGAGCAGGATTATACCCATGAAGCTCATCACGCTTATCCTGATGCCCATAACGCCGAGAAGCCCGAACGAACCTACCGTCATGAGGGGCAGAGAGAACATTACCGTAAATGGGTGAAGGAACGACTCGAACTGTATGGCCATCACTATGTACACGAGCAGAATGGCAAACGCCAGGGCAACCGTGAGCGATTCGAAGCTCTCCCTCATGTTCTCAGAATCCCCGGCCGGAGTCATGCTGTAAGTCCCGTCCTGAGGCGCGTACTTGCGGAACATCTCGCCCATTATCGCGATCCCCTCGCCCGGCGATATGCCCTCCACATTCGCCCCTATCTGGATGGAGCGCTGCCTGTTGTACCTCTTTATGACGTTCGGAGAGGCGTCAATTTTGCTTGTGATGAGGCCCTCGGCCCGTATGACCTGCCCGCCCTCGGTCCGCACAAGCGTGTTCATGATCTTGTCCGGGTCGTTGCGCATACTCTCTATCGCCCGCATCCTGATGTCGTACCTGTATCCGCCGTCATTGAACGAACCGCTGTTCGTCCCGCCAAACCACGCCTCCAGCTCATCCGAGAGATCCCTGATGTTGACGCCGAGGTCGTCGGCCAAGGCGCGGTTCAGTTCGAGGTTAATCCGCGGTTTGTTCATCTGCAGGTCTGTCGTGATATCGACCAGGCCGCGCGCGTTCTTGGCGAGATCCGCCTTAATCAGATCGCCGATCTCGGCCAGCGATTCGCTGGTAGGCCCCTGTATCATGAGCGTTATATCAGAGCCGCCCCAATTTCCCATTTTGATGTCTACGTCCCTGAACATCGCGAGCTTCCGCCGCACGCGCCCCATCACCGCGGACGCGCGGTCGCGCCGTTTGCGGTCTATTAGTTCGACCGTGATACTCCCCTTGTAGACTTCACCGCCCATGCCGCTACCTACGTTGCCGTATGTGTAAGCGACAGCCGGATCCCTCTGGATCACCTTTACCATCTCGTCCATCACGCTCCCCGTCACCTCGAGCGACGAGTCGGCCGCAAGTTCGAGCTGGACGTTGAATCTGCCCTGATCCTCGTTGGGCTGGAATTCAGTCCCCAGCCTAGTTGCCAGAAAAATGCCGCCTATGAAGAAGCAGAGCGCCACCGCCACGATGGTGAAACGATGGCTGACCGCGAAGCTGAGCGCGCGCCCGTAGAGTGTCTCGAGCTTGATGAAAGGCGCCTCCAGCGCCGTCTGAACGAACCCCTTGCGCTCACGCCCCAGTATCCGTGAACAGAGGAACGGCGTCAGCGTGAGCGACAGGACGAGCGAGATCGTTATGGTCATAACCACCGGGACCGCGAACGCGCTCGCGAAACGCCCCATCATCCCTCTCATAAACGCTATCGGCAAAAACACGGCGAGCGTCGTCGCCGCGCCCGCCACGACGGCGAACCCAACCTCAGCCGTACCGTCGGAAGCGGCGCGGAGCGGTGATTTCCCCATCGACTTGTGGCGCGAGATGTTCTCCATGACGACGCTCGTAGCGTCTACCACCATGCCGACGGCAAGCGACATCCCCATCATCGACATGTTGTTTATCGTGATGCCCATCCAATACAGCACGGAAAGACTCCCCAAAAGGCAGACCGGTATCGTGATCACGGCTACGATAGTCGCCCTGACCGTGCGCAGGAATATGAACATTATGAGCGACGTGAGGCAGATCGAGAGCAATATGTCGCCGGACACGCCGTTCATAGATCTCAGGATGAACCTCGACGTGTCCTGCACCACTACGAGCCTTGTCCCGCGCGGCGCGTCTTTGTTCAGCTCCGCGACGCGCTTGCGGACCTCCCTGGCAAGCGCGACCTCATTGGCGCCCTTCTGTTTGCGCACCTGGACAATGATCGTCGGATCCCCGTTATAGAGGGACTCGTTCCTCTTGTCCTCGAAGTCGTCCTCGATGCGGGCTACGTCGTGGAGGCGGATTATCGCGCCGTTCTTATAGGCGACAGGCACGAAGGCAAGTTCGGCAACGGAGCGGTACTCCCCCTCCAGCCTTATGCCGTACTCCTTCGCCCCGGTCTCGACGCGCCCCGCGGGTAGTTCGACGTGCCTCGTGTACACCGCGTTCTTTATGTCCTTTGTCGTAAGCCCGTGTGCTTCGAGCGCGTCGGTGTCGACCCAGACGCGAATCTCCCTGTCCCGGAAACCCCTGAGGTCGGCGCCGCCTACACCCTTCACCGTTTGGAGGCGCTCCGTCACAATATTGTCCACGAATTTGACCAGCGCCTTCATGTCCGTGCGCCCGTCACTTTCGACCGCGATATTCATGATCGGGCTACTCGACGGATCAAACTTATCGACCTGAGGCTCCTCCGCGTCGTCGGGCAATTGCCCCGCCGCCATGCTCACCTTGCCGCGCACGTCCGCCGCCGCGAAGTCGACGTTCCTCTCAAGCTCGAACTCCGCCACGATAAACGACGTGCCCTCGTAACTCGACGAGTATATGTTCTTGATCCCCTCTATCGTGTTTATTCTTGCCTCGAGTACGTCCGTAACGTCGTTGTCCATAATCGCCGGGCTCGCCCCCTCCATGACCGTCCTCACGACCACGACGGGAAATTCGATGTTGGGCATTCGCTCGACGCCCATATTTACATACGAATATACGCCGAAGATGAGGAGCGCGATCGTCAGGATAAGGACGGTTACGGGACGGCGCAGTGAGAGTTCGGTAATCTTCAAGTCTATCCATCCTTCTTTTAAAAAAATTTAATCGTGCCGTTACTCAAAATACCAATATGCTTTTTATCCAAGCATCAAATTGTATCACATTGCATAATAAGGTCTTATATGGGATAGCGACATGTGGAAATATACAATAACCGTTGTTTGCTTTTCTTTGCGTTACGCGGGAAGGACGCGGCTGATTTCCCCGTCCGGGATGTTTTTATACAGCACGGAAACGCCAAATTCCGAAAATTCAGCCGCGATACGACCCGCGGCGGCTTCGAGCGTCTTGCTCAGGACATAGTCGGGAAGAGCCGCAGCCGAACCGGCGTCCGAAGTATCGATAACTATGACGCGGGAGTTTTCCTTATTTATCAGGTAGGGCAGCGCGTATTTCAAGAGGAGGAAGAACGCCCTGGCCTCGTCCATCGCGCCGTCCCAATCAGATTCGTCGAGGTCGAGCAGGAGCGCGTCCGGCGAAGCGTCTGTCAGGCGGGCGGAGAAGATCAGCAGATCGATTCCTCCCAACTCCTCCGCGACCTCTATTACGGAGCGTGAAAGCTCCTCCGCGCCGGATTTTTCCATCTGACACGCGATCGCCCGCGCCCCCAGGGACTCTATCGAACCGACCAGATCGGCTTGGCATTCGCGGGACCGAAGCGTGAACCCCACGTCATACCCCTTCCGCGCCAGATTGAGGCATATCTCCTCACATATCCGCCCGTCCGCGTAAACAAACGCGATTTTTCCGTTACTGGTCATCTTAATCTCTTTAACCTCCGACAGTACTTAAATTCGATGAAATTCATCGTCACCGCATTCATTCAAGCGGTAGGTTCGATATCTGTTTACGCCTTCTGCAATCACAACGCCGTCATCAATCAGTTCCTTCATGAGTACCCTCACACGGGCTTGTGTCACGCCAAGCAGCGTGGATATCTCGCCCGAAGCGGCGGTTTCATGCTCAACAAGATAATCAATGATTGCCTGCTTTTTCGCTTCTCCAATCGCAACCCCGTTTTTATCGCAACTTTCTATCGCAACTTTTTTCTTTGGTTGCGATAGAGATAGTGATAGAACCGTCCTGTCGGGATTGAACTGCTCCTCCAGCAGCGGAGCTTCCCAACCTTGGCTCTTCCAAACGGCGTAGATGTTCGGGATGCCGCTGCCCGCACGCTCGCCTAAACCGAGCAGGTTGAACAGTTTGACCAATGTCATGTTGCGCGGGTCGGAAAGACCGCCGACTAAGGCATCATGGATGCTTATTCGAAAGCCGCCGGGATTGGCGATCGTGACAAGCAGCGGTCTGCGGTGAATTACAAGACCGCGCCGGTCGTAGTAATTGGCATGGACCAGCGCATTGGCAAGCGCCTCGCGCAAAGCCCTGTGGGCGGGCGTATCGTCAACGCGCGTCAATCCTTTCAACTTAAACGGCGTCTTGGCTTCCTGTGTGATGCGGTTTGCCACCCTGAAATAGAAGTCGAATATGTTCCCGCTCCAATCACCTAAGTTGGAAACGATGCGGTCTGTCCACCTTGTTGATTCGTCATCATGCTCCTGATAGTCGAGAAAGTAGTTAGGGAACTCCTTTACAATCTCGTACTCAAAGCCAAACATCAAAACACCGGCAGAAGTAGGGTGCAACGTACCGCCCTCCGCTCGCCCGACACATCCCAACTTCTGCAAGAACTCGGCAGGCTCGATGTTCTCCCAGACGTGATCGGGGCGTATGTTTTGCAACCGAGTTCTGTAGCGTTTGACGCTCTCATAATCAA
>JAISYM010000044.1 GCA_031269875.1 Synergistaceae bacterium | reverse complement strand
ATCTCGACCGCGTCGGACTGCTCCGAGTAGTCCGGCGGATGCCTGTGGATCGGCCATCTTTCGGAGCCGTTCACCTCCTCCCCGCCGTCGATGACGCGCCCCAGCGCGTTGAACATGCGTCCGAGCGTACCGTCTCCGACCGGAACCGATATCGGTCCGCCGCTGTTTACCGCTTCCGCGCCCCGTACCAATCCATCGGTGGAATCGAGAGCGATGCATCGCACTGTGTTGTCCCCGATCTGCTGGGCGGTCTCCGCTATCAGAGTTTTCCCCGAAACAGCTATCTCCAAGGCGTCGTAGATCTCCGGGATTTCTCCCTCGGGGAATTCAACGTCGAGGACCGCTCCGGTGATCTGCGCCACCTTTCCTTTATAACCAGCCATGTTGGAACCAGCCACGTGTATCAACTCTCTTCCGTCGTCAGCAACGCTTCCGCGCCGCTTACTATCTCGTTCAGTTCTTGCGTTATGCAACTCTGTCTCAACCGGTTGTATTGGAGTGACAACCGTTCGATCATATCGGCGCAGTTTCTCGAAGCCGCGTCCATACTCACGATTCTGGCGTTCTGTTCGCACGCGGCGGCGTTCAGCATCGCGCCGAATACGCAGGCCGAGAGATAAAGCGGCACAACGCCGTCCAGCACGCCGTCCGCGCTCGGCTCAAAACACATCTGGCGTCCTCGCGGGTCTCTGTCATCCCCGTCCATAGACGGAAGGGGCAGAATTCGCTTCGTGAGCGGCCTCAGGGAGAGCGCGGATTCGTATCGCGTATACACTATGAATATGGAGTCCACCGCTCCCTCTTTGTAAAGTTCGAGGGCTGTTCCGCCGGCGTCCCTGGCAGTCTCGTAGGACGGGGATTCGGACGCTCCGTCGAAGGCCCGCTTCACGATATACTTTCTTCTGCGCAGGTGATCGCGTATCTTTCCTCCGACCGCGACGCAGAGGACATTCCTGTTCATGCTCCTGATCTGCGTGACGGCTTCCCTGCACACGTTCGAGTTGTAAGCGCCGCACAGCCCCCTGTTCCCGCTGACAGCTATTATCGCGGAGCATCCCGCGTCGGGCGGCGTGGTGTACCCGTGACGGACCCCGCCGGTAAAACGCACGACATTGCGGACAACATCGCCGAAATATTCAACGTAACACGCGTTTTGATGCATACGGCGCAGAGCCTTCTGAACCTTTGTCGACGCGATCATCTGCATGGACCTTGTGATCTGTCTCGTGCTGGATATGCTGCGCAGCCTCAATTTCAAACCCTGTACCGATTCCATACCGTTTCTCCGCTAGCCGTCAGAAGAGGTTCTCTTCCCGGACGAACTGCTTGTACTGCTCTATCCCCCGGACGATTTTCTCCTCCAGTTCCGGTTCGAGCCCCTTCGAGGCGGCATCTTCCATGAGGCCGCCGTAGTTGTTCATGAAATATTCGACCAGACCGTTCTCGAAAGAAAGGATTTTCTCGACGTTGACGTCGTTCAGGTATTTTTTCACCGTGGCGTACAAGACCAGTATTTCATCTTCCAGCCGGAAAGGGCTGAACTGATCCTGTTTGAGCGTCTCCACTATCCGTTCTCCGTGGCGGAGGCGGGACTTTGTCTCATCGTCCAAGTCGGAGCTGAACTGGGCAAAGGACGCGAGTTCCCTGTACTGAGCCAATTCCATGCGTATCGGGGCGGCAACCTTCTTCATTGCCTTGACCTGAGCCGAGCTTCCCACCCTGGAGACGGACAGTCCAGGGTTTATGGCGGGACGGATGCCGGAGTTGAAAGCCTCCGTCTCCAGGTATATCTGACCGTCGGTTATGGAGATGACGTTGGTCGGTATGTACGCGGACATATCTCCCGCCTGGGTCTCTATTATCGGAAGGGCCGTTATCGAACCGCCTCCGTTCTCGGCGTTGAGCCGTCCGGCGCGTTCCAGAAGGCGCGAATGGAGGTAGAAAACGTCTCCCGGGTACGCCTCCCTTCCCGGCGGCCTGCGCAGCAGAAGGCTCATGGTTCTGTAGGCCACCGCGTGTTTCGATAGGTCGTCGTATACGATGAGGACGTCGCCGCCGTTTTGCATCCACTCTTCGCCCATCGCGGCTCCCGAATAGGGCGACAGGTACTGCATCGTCACCGGCTCGGCCGCGCTCGCCGCGACGACGACCGTGTAACCGAGCGCTCCCCGATCGGTCAGGGTTTTGACCGCGTCCGCCACAGTGGACATTTTCTGTCCTATCGCCACGTATACGCATTTGACGTTCTTGTCTTTTTGGTTGATGATAGTGTCGATGGCGATGGCGGTTTTGCCCGTCTGCCTGTCGCCTATTATGAGTTGCCTCTGTCCTCTGCCTATCGGTATCATCGAATCTATTGCCTTGATACCAGTCAGAAGCGGGACATTGACCGTCTGCCGCGCCAGAACTCCCGGCGCTATTCGTTCTATCGGACGGGATTTGCCGGTCCCTACAGGCCCCTTGCGGTCCAATGGTTCTCCGATGGCGTTTACGACCCTCCCGAGCAGGGCGTCTCCCACCGGTACCTCCGCTATTCTGCCGGTTCTGTGTACCAAGCCCCCTTCCTTTACCCCCTTCATGCCGCTGAGCAGCACGATGCTGACGCCGTCAAAACTCAGGTTCATGGCGATCCCCATCACGTCGTCGTCAAAGCGCACCAGTTCCCCGCTCATGACATTGTCCAGACCTATGGCGTGAACTATGCCGTCGCCAACCTGCATCACCCGTCCGACCTCGCTCGCTTCGGGAGACGCGATGAAGCCCAGGACCTCGTTTTTTATCAATGAGCTTATATCATGCAGGCCGCTGTTCATTTACTCACCACTTTCTCACGAATATCCTGTTTAAGCCTGAATATCTTCTGCCTTATCGAATAGTCTGTCATACGATTGCCCGCTATCACCCTGATCCCCCCGATCAGCGAATCATCGAGCTTCACGGACACAACCGGTTTTTTTTTGAGCGCCCTGCCGATCCCCTCCGACAGGGCCGATAACTGCTCGGGCGAAAGGGGGCGCGGGGCGGTTACCTCAACGTCGATTATCCCCAATTTGCCTCGGGTAAGGGCCGCGAATTTCTTGAGCACCGAGCGCCTGTTTCCGCGGGGGACCGCTCTCATAAAGCGGATGAGGGCATCCGTGCCTCGTCCCCTCTCCGTTCCCCCCAATCCGTCCAGTATTCCAGACGCCACTTCATACAGAATCGGAAGCATGTCCAGGGATTCGGCGTATTCGACTAGTCCGCGGGCGTAAAATGAGTCAAGATTCATCACTGCGCGTCCAGATACTCTTTCAAAGCCTGATCCGCCAGATGTTTCTGAAGTTCCTCGTCCATAGAGGACTGAACGAATTTTCCAGCTATCATCGAAGCCAGTTCCACTATCTCCAGCCGCATCCGCTCCCTGCCTCTTTTGAGCTCCAGGGCGGCGGTCTCCTCGGCTTGGCGAATCATCGCGCCCGCTTTTTCTTTGGTCTCCCTTACGAGCTGTTCGCTCCTCAGCGCCGCCTGCCGCTCGACCCGCAACAGTATCTCAGACCGTTCGCGGCCGATGTCGGTCAGTTTTTTCTCGTATTCCGCCTTCAGATCCCTGGCCTCCTCGCTCGCCCGGCGGGCGGAGGTCATGTGTTCCCTTATGCTCGCCGCCCTGTCGTCCATGAATTTCTTCACCGGTTTGTACAAAATCCGCACCAGTACGGCTGTCAGCAGTACTATGTTGAACCACTGTATGCCGATATGGATCAACAGGTTAGAATCGAAACTTAATATGCCACCTTCCGGCATCGCGGTCCACCTCGCTTTCGGCGCCCCGTTACGGGAGCTGCCCCACAAACGGATTGGCCATGAGCAGTATCAGCGAGATTATGAGCCCGTAAATGGCCGTGGTCTCGATGATAGCGCAGCTTATGAAAAGAGCGGTCATTATCGTCCCTCGGGATTCAGGCTGGCGCGCGATAGATTCTATCGCCCTGCTCGCGGCCATCCCCTGCCCGATGGCGGAGCCGATCGCGGCGATGATCGCAAGCCCTGCCCCTATTGCCGAACAACCCATCACAAATGCCGTGGAATCCATTAGCGTAAACCTCCTGTCGTTTTGTAAAACCTCTGTATCAGTCCGCGGACGCCTTCAGGCTTATAAATGTCATGGAGAGCACCGTGAAGATATATGCTTGCAGAGCGCCTACGAACACGTCGAAATAAGCGTGGAGAAAACTCGGTATCACGAATCGCAGCGGAAACGGGAACAGTTCGTAGATCAGCTCGAATATGATGACGCCCCCCAGTATATTGCCGAAAAGCCTGAAAGAAAGCGAAAGCGGCTTGGTCAGATCCTCCATCAGATGCATGGGGAAAAACAGCCACACTGGTTCGAAATATTCCTTGAAATAGCGTCCTCTGTGTCTTGAGATGCCGAGGAAGTGCATACTCCCCGCCGATAACAGGGCCAGAGCCAGTGTGGTGGAGAGGTCGGACGTGGGAGGACGCATCCCCAGGAGCACGGTGTAATTGGAGACGAGGATAAAAACGAGTACGCTGAAAAAATAACCGCCGAGCGATTCGAAACCGTCTCCCATCATGCTTTTTACCATGTTGTCCGTGGTCTCGGCCGCTAACTCGACGAAATTCTGAAAGCCGGAGGGAACGGGGCTGAAGGAGCGCAGCTTTATCCTCACGAATATCGCGGACAGTATCAGAACCGCCATTACTATCCACGTTGAAAGCAGGCTTTGAGTCAGGTAGACGGGCATACCAGATACTTCAAAAAGGAGCGCTAAGTTTTTGTTCGCCAGGTCCATGAATAAACCTCCTCATGTTACCCTGTATATTGATTTCCATAATTCCCACTCTATAATGGCGAAATATACGTGTTCAACAAAATTTAAAATAAACACCACTCATTCATAATCATTTATATGATATGGTAGTAAAATAGGCCTTTAGAATTACTGTTTATAGCTTATTATAGGGATAGCAAAATGGTTTAACCTGAGCAATCTTCCATATATTTTATTACGTCAATATGTATAGTGAGACTGTCCCTCAGATTGCGCAAACCTCCGAGAGGGCGCCGGGCTTTTATTGTTGACGGGACCATCAATACGACACCGCGCCGGGTGTTTTTCAGACTAACGAGGACATTTTCTCAAGACGCTTGACTCATTACTTCGGCCAATATAGGCGAACGGGGCCGTGTTTGGCCCCGTTCGCCTTACGCTCTCTTTTACTTTTACTTTTACTTCCTCTTGCCGCGCATGATCAGCGCCGCCGCTGCCAGCGCCGCCAGCATGGACGCGCCGGCGGCACAGCCGCCGCTGCCGCCGGACGGCTCCGACCGCTCCCTGACTCCCATGATGACCGGGTCATAGATCGAGCCGGGCGTTTCGTCCCAATCGTATACCCCATCGTCCTTTATGCTTATGATAAAGAGGTACGTCTTTGCCTCT
Source organism: Synergistaceae bacterium (assembly GCA_031269875.1). Lineage (GTDB taxonomy): Bacteria > Synergistota > Synergistia > Synergistales > Synergistaceae > JAIRNC01. Next base: position 25 of record JAISYM010000044.1, on the reverse strand, counting down.
ATCGTCTCGCCGCCAAGCGCTATGC
>JAISYM010000109.1 GCA_031269875.1 Synergistaceae bacterium | reverse complement strand
GACTGCGCTGCGTCAAAAGCCGGCGCGCCGTCTTCCGGCGCGGACGCGTCCGTGCCGGTCGCATCCTGCGGCTCGCCGCCGCCGCTTTCCTCACTGTTTTCCCCGAAGCTCTGTATGGGTAGATTGATGATGTCCTTCTCATCGCGGATGTCCCTGATGTCCGTGCGTATCGCCGCGTCGGACGCCCCGGCGAGCATGACCTCCGTAGACACAGGCAGGTATTTCCAGATCGCCATGATCAGCGTCTTTTTAGCCATGCTTTCGAAGTCTTTGTGCCACGGCGAGTTGGGGTTCTCGGCCTTAGCCCCGGTCTTCTTTCCGTTTTCGTACTCATCCCTGTAATAGCTCTGGGAGAATTTCTTAGCATGAGCGACGACCTTTGCGCAGGGCCATACCTCGAACGCGTATCCGCCGTTCGTGAAGTTAGCGACGGCGTAGACGTGCGTTATCGCGCCCCTGTCCTCCTCGGTGCTTTCTTCATGTTCGAGCGTCGGGTTAAGCCCCTTGGAATATCTGAAGATATCTTTTTCCCTCACCGTGTCGGCATGGATGCGCGCGATGGAGCCTGACCTCTGGGCGAGAGCGATGGTTCCCCGGTATCCAAGCTGGAACTGCGCCTCCCAGGTTTTCACCCATTTGCCGGCCCCAGTCTTCCTGTTATTGCAGTACGGTATGATGTAACACTGCCCGAGCTGAGGCGTCAAATCCAGCCCCAGCGCGGAAGCCGTCATTATGGATGTTATGATGCTTATCGCGCTGCAGCGCTGCAGCGTCTCATTCTGCGAAAAGAGCTGAATCGCCTGGCGCGCGTATTTGTCCGCGTTCTTTTTCAAGTGCGCCGGGAGCGCTTCCTCGACCTGAGACTTGAACCCCTTCACAACCGCGCTGAACTCCTTCTTTTCGAGCGCCGCGCCGTTCTCGTATTTCTCCTTGATCTCGATCTGCTTCATAAGCTGCGCATTATTTCCGCTTGCCGTCGCCATCTCTTATGCCGCCTCCTCGTTCGAATTGAATTTTTTCCTCGCGAGCCTCAGCGTCCTTACACCGGGCTTCACCGCCGTATGCCGCGATATGATTTCGGGTGCCGCGCCGAGCTCCAGCGCCACGGCTTCCCAATCCACTTTCATCGATGGCCTGTTTCGCTTCCATGTCGCTATGCCGTCGATGCCGGCCATATCCCCGATATCCTGTTTGATCTGGTTTTTCAGGCCCTCTATCTGGCTTTCCAGGATTTTGGCCTTCCCCTCGAGCGCGAATATCTGTCCGAGCATCTCGATGTGCCTGTCCGTCGGCTGAAGCAGGGAGTCAGTTGTGTCCTCCGGGTAAAACTCGCTCGGGTCGTCGACATCGTTTGCCGCCGGCGCGATGTCTTTCAGCACATACTCGTGCCAGAACTCGCGCTCGATGGCGATCATTTCCCCGATGAAATCGTCGTTCCGCAAGACCTCCTTGTATATGAACCTCTGCCCGCCGACCAGCGCGGCCACCCAGCAGCTGTTCCAGCCGGTGACAGCGCAGTAATGCTGCGCCTGGCAGTAGTAGTCATCCGGCAGATCGTCGCCCTCCCACTGCGAGGTTTTCATGAAGTGCGCCGTCTTGCACTCCAGTCCCTTTTTCATCCCGACAATACGGCGGTCGACGTTCGCCACCATCCAGGGATGTTCGGGGTGTTGGAGCATACGGTTCACCCTGGCCGCTTTCAGGCCGGTACGCGTCATGAACAGGCGGGCGACAACCTCTTCCAGGATAATTCCCATCCGCATTTCCTCGGTCATCTCGCGCTCCGGGCTTCTCCCTGTCTTGTCCATGAAGACGGTCAGCGGGCCTCCCCACCTGGATATTCCTAGTACCTTCGCGGCGTCAGAGCCGCCGATGCCACGCATCCTGTCCGCTAAAAACTCTTCCCTCGTCCTTTCAGTCACGCGCACTCCTCCTCTTCCAGCAACTGCCGCGCGTACCTCCTAACGGCGTCGTCCTCGAAGACCTCATCGCGCCTCACGCATCCCCTGTCCAGCGGGTCGCCGTCAGCCGGGCAATCCGTATATCCGGGGTCAATACGCGTCGCCGGATAATATCGCTTCTCCGCGCAGTCCACGCAGAAACAATCAAGCCAGCAATCGTCCGCCGTATAGAACTCCGCCGCTTCCAGCAGGTATTTTTCGTCCGTTTCCGCGACGGGTGCCTTTGTCGTCTGTTCCAGCGCGAACGTGACGCCGGGGAACAGGAACATTTTCAGCACGTCCGCGATCGGTTCGGCCACGCGGTCTATCGTCGATGATGTCATTGGCTCACTCCCACGCCGCCAGCGCGGTACCAAGTATCTCCGCGCCCCTGACCGTCACATCCGGGGATATCCCCAGCGCCCGCGCGTCGCCGTCGAACGCCGACTCAAGATAGTCACTGATTTCCTCGATGGTGCGAAGATATGTGTTCTGAGTCATTGCCTATGCCCTCACTTTGCCGTATAATTTCGGCCAGGCGTTGCAGCGCCTAGCACCTTGTTTAGAACCTTGTTTTTGCGCCTGCCCCTCTTCTTAGAGGGGTTCTCTTGTCTCAAGCAGCGTTTCCAGGGGAACGTTGAAAACTTTTGCAATTAATGCCGCTTGAGTTGCCGTTGGTTCCCCGATGCCGTGTTCCCAACAACTCCATGTTGTTTGTGGAATGCCGGTTAGCTCGGAAACCTTTGATTGAGAAAGTTTGCAAATTTCTTTACGTATATGGCGCAGGTTGTCGGATATCATCTTTACCTTTCCTCTTTAACGATATTTCGTTTAACGCTATATCGTTAATTATATTCATCCTCGCCATTTTGTCAACGATATTTCGTTAATTCGTCGAGGTGATTTTTGTGCATGCAGGCGAAGCAATACGAGTCTTAATTTTGGAACTTTGCGAAAAACAGGGAATTACTGTTAATAAACTCGCAACGCTGTCCGGCCTGACGCAATCTACGATTGACAGCATCCTCAAAGGGAAAAGCAACAATCCTCGCTTCGAAACAGCAGAAAAACTTGCTACTGGGTTCAACATGTCCCTAGATGAATTTTTCCGGTGCATCATCGAAAAAATGGGTGCAGATGGACATATTTAGTTCCCCTACCTCCTCGGTCTGACCGACGATCCGGCGCGGCGCTAGGCCGTTTTCCCAATAAGCCGTAAGCCAGGATTGACGAAGCGGTTGACAAAATATACCTGACCCTTCCCCGTAACCTTTGTTGTGCGAGTTATGCGTATGCTGCCGTCAGGGTTGTCTATGACGCGCTCCAACACTTCGAACAATCCCATCTCCATAGAACGTTGAGTCGGTATGTTGATAGACGAGCCGGTTTTCATCAAAAAACCGTTGTCGCGGAGCCACTGGAACATCCTCTTCTGTCCAATCTCGCATCCGTTCTGACGGATAAGCTTTGCGAGATCGCCGATAAGAATTGATGTTTTGCTGGCCGATACCGAATCAGCAAAAAGAACCTTCGGGTGGGTTTCAGCAATCTTGGCTTCGAGCTCTGCGTTCTTGCTCTGCTCTTCCTTCAATCGTGTCGCCAGCTTGATGATAAAGTCGGGACTAGTTAACGTCCTCTCTATCACTTCCGGCGTCATGTACGCGCCATGCTTGCGGATGGAAGGAAGTATCTCGTGAGTGACCCATCGCTTGAATTTCTTCGCTTCGGGTTTGCGAGAAAGTAAAATGACGTTATATAATCCACTCTCGCTAACGACCGTTGTTTCCTGCTCTCCTCCAAGGGTGTCGATAATACCGACACCCTTTTCATCGTCGTCAAGTCTCGCGGCAACATCACGACTATTACCGATGTCAAGCACGTCACAAACGTCTTTCAAAACCCACCAAGGTAGCCCGTCTTTCTCGACGACCCGAACCTGCCTACCCTCAAAGCTAAACACCTGCAATGCGCTGTTCTCGTTCATAGTGCGTTCCCTCCTGTCCAATTCAATTGTCGTTGTGCGGATTGCCGCCGATGATTAAGCAGCTTTTTTTATATGGCGACAGTGCCTTTTCAGCACTATCTATGACCTCGCGCATGTCCACTATTTCCTTATGCCAGACCTCCGCCATCCGTTCATCAATCCCGTCTGCCAGCGCCTCAATGGTGACAATCTCGCCAATGGACTTCATCTTTGAGAGGAGGCGGAGCAAGGCGATCACGCAGCTACCTTGCGCTTGCGCCCCCGCCTTACTCGTTGCGGCGAGGGCATCGTAGGGTTTACGTAGCCAATCAAGTCGATGATAGGCTTGCCCAATATTGGGGCTAGCTTTTCCAAAACCTCAACCCTGGGTGACCTATAGCCTTTTTCCCATCGGAGTATACTTTGAATACCATACCCGGATAGGGAAGCTAGCTGTGGCTGAGTAAAACCCATTTCAAGCCTTGCTGATTCTAATTTTGTCATGCTACTCATTGATTTCACCTCCCCTTAATCACCCATTATTAGAATTATAAATTACCTATTTGGTATATGTCAAGCGATCCGTATCGCCCGAATTTGAGATTGAAATTATTACCCAATTGGAGGACAATAAACGAAAATTCGACAAGGAAGTGTTGCCATGTCTATAGGCTCGACGATAAAAAAGTGGAGAACACTTAGGAAATTTACACAACCAGAGCTGGCGGATGCAGTTGGCGTAGCCACGCAAACTGTTTTACGCTGGGAAAAGGATCACAGAGTCCCAAACCTTTATGAGCTTGAAAAAATTTCCAACTCTTTAGACATAAGCATTATTCTTTTCTTGGAAGATTTGCAACTGCTTCCCAAAGATGACCTTGAAAAACTAGACGCAAGGAAATGGTATGTCCAAAAACTTGGCTCGGAGCATCCGGCCGGGCTTATTCTCACGTCACTCACAGGCGCATGTGAGGAATTTGTTGCGCGTAAAGGAGAAATATCGACAGAACAAAAAAACCTTGCTATCCACATATTGAAATGGACTTTGAGCGCACTTTCTGATCAGTGACCGCTATTCAATTGTCAAGGTGCTGCGTATGACGCTACGCTATTGCTATCTGGACGGCCTCACCGACGACTTAGAACATCGCTAGACCGTAATGTAAAAATCATGCCGTTGCCCAGCCCCGCCGTGCTCTCGTTGTAGCCAGGCAACGGATCTCTTGAGGAAAATGGCGCCGAGCCTTTCCCCGAAAACCGCAGACATCGAGCGTAAAGTGAAACACCGAGTCAATTACGCACCTTGCCGCCACTTTTCTCGTGCAGCGCGTTCCTTCGCCAGAGCGCGGCTATGCTCTTCGCGTCGCTTAAATCTCCGCCTTCTGCCCATGCCGCGAGCCGCCTAGCCTCGTATACCGTTATAACATTGGCTAGATTCCCAATCCCATTGGCCAGATTCCATATCCGGCGATCCCCGTCGGATATATTGCGGATTACCTGCTCAACCACCTTTTTCCACTCCAAAGACCGTGTTATACTCATGCCACAATCTCCTTTCAATGGGCGTTGATGGCGCCCATTAGCGCCCTCTCGTTGGATGAGAGGGCTAATTTTTTTGCTCATCGGGCTCGGCCTCGATGACATCAATGATTTGGAACGTGCCCCAGCCCATCCCGCTGCCGTCACTCCGATTGGTATCCGGCCGTCCCTCTCCGATGCCAACCTGCACTCCGGCCCGCATTAGCAGGTTGGCCACGCTCTGACTGCTCAACGCGTCGCTGTCGTACCTTACCCGCAACTTAACCTGCCACCCTGCCGGCCACATTGCCCGAACCCTCAAATCCGGCATCTGGTTGGCGTTCAGGCACCGGTGCTCCGCGTACTGCGGCTCTCCCTTGGTGAAATACACCATGGGGATGTCCTCAAATTCGTCGAAGCCGTCGAATTCGATGTCGAAGCATAATTTCGCTTTCTTCATCGGCAGAGCGGTCAGCCTGCAGGCGGATACCATCGCCCGCTTGAAGCTCATCGCGTTTAGGCCCCGCTTCCCGTCCTTGCTAAGGTACATAGCCTCCTCGAATAGCGCGTCAAAATCCTTGCTCTCGCGCTTTTTCTTTTTGGCGCCCTCGTCCCTCGAATCCGAAGCGTGCTTTTCATGTAGAATGTTCTTTTGTTTCTGGCTGAATCTCAATTGTACGTATGGGGCGTTTCCCTCGATAAGAAATTGAATAGTCTTGAACGCCGGGGCCAAAATCTCGACCCTTCCTGTTGATGCTGCCGCTGTCGTTGATTGTGCCTTCGTTCTCGCCATAACCATACCTCCCTCGTGTGTTTTGCCTTGCCTGCCTCGCCCTGCCGTGCCTAGCCTCGCCTAGCCTGCCTCGCCGAACCTTGCCACGCCGTGCCTAGCCTTGCCGTGCCTGGCCCTGTCTTATAAATCTCCGTCCGCCCATGCCATGAGCTGCCGCGCTTCGTATACCGTCACGATATTGGCCAGCGCCCGTATCCGGTTGTCTCCGTCTGACATGTTGCCGATGATCCGCTTAATCAGCCTTGAAATCATCTTCCTTAACTCTCCCCTCTTTCTCGCTGTCTCTTCGCCTCTGTTCCTCGGCAATTCGTGCCCGATCCTTCGGCGGTATGATCGTACTTTTTTTGCGTATGCGGTCGAGCATCATCAGCCTCTCACGCGACCTTGCTTTCGGCAGAAATGCGCCGCTTATAATCGCGGATGTCCTTGGCGTTATACCTGAAGGCTCGAGAGCCCTTGCGTACCGGCGCAGAAATATCGCCCCCGGCCGCAA
>JAISYM010000071.1 GCA_031269875.1 Synergistaceae bacterium | reverse complement strand
AACTGAAGGGAAAAGGAAGGGAAAATCTTGGCAAGAATGATCTTCATGTTCATCGTGGCGTATTTCACGTTTTATTTCTTCGGCTTTCCGCTGAAATCGTTCCTGTTGAACGACGACCTTGAAAAATACGATCTTTACATCACGCCGTGGCTCGGCATAGGCACGGTGATAATCGTCCTGTTTCCGCTGAGCCGCCTGGGATTTTCGGTCGAAAATACGGCGAATTACTTTGCCCTGGCGGTGGGGGGGGTGAATTTCGCGCTGTGGAAAAAAGCGGGAGCGCGGATGCGTTTAGACCGCCGCGAGGCCGCTCTGATCGCCGCGATTGGCGTTCTCACGGCACTCTTTTACGCTGGCGTTCTCGCTCTGTGCGGAGACGGCGCTTTCGCTATGACCAGGAATCCGGATTTCGCCTCGTATCTCAACGACGCAAAGGCCGCGCTGTCGTCGAGCGCGGCGCGCCTCAGGACATTTCCCGCCGGAATTCCGGGGGTACTGAGTATAAGTCAGGCGTTGAACGTTCAGCTTCGCGGGTGCGTATTCCCCCACGCGTTCCTGTCGGCGTTTTTCGGCGCGGATCTCGCGGAGATCGCTTACCCGCTGTCGGCCTTCGTGATGTTTCTGGGCATCATAACGTTCAGGATGTTCTTCAAAAACGCGGAAGTCAAATTGAGCACCGCCTTGCCGATTCTGGGAATACTCGTCTTCAACGCGTTCTGGCAGAGGATGGTTTTCGACGCGTTCACCGGGCAATTGTACTCGTTCGGCATGGTGACGCTCGCGTTCCGCATCGAATGTTATCTCGCCGGGCGCGGGCGGTTCGATCCGCGGACATGCGTCCTGCTGGTCTTCGTGCTCACGGCGAACGGCATGGCTTATCTCGAGGGCGTCGCTTTCCCCCTGATTCCGGCACTGGCGCTCCTTATCCCGGCGGTCTTGAAGGGGTTGGAAGACTGGATGTCGTGCCTCAAAAACGCCGCGCTCACGGGCGGGTTGTTTTTGGCCGCGAACTGGCATGTTCTCGTCCTGCTAGTCTCTGTTTTCCTGTTTCACGACAAAAACTCGCATGGATTTGTAGAGAACATGCCAACGCTGGCCGACATCGCGGGGTTGCGTGGGCTCTATGGGTGGCCTTTTGTATTTCGGCCAGGCGCATTGATCATCGCCGCCTTCGCGAATGTCGCGATGATCTTCGCGCTCACGCGCCAGACGAAAAAAGAGCGAGTTCTTTCTTTCATGGGTATGTCTCTGCTGCTGTTCGCCTTCTTCCACCTGCTGGTCTGCCTCAGATATTTCAAGCCGGGGGAAAACTCGACCTATAGCGTCTTCAAATCAGCGATGTCCCTGTCTTTCATCGTCGCGATATTTCTGGTTCGTTTCCTCGATGACGGTCTCGGCGGCCGGGCTTCGGCCCTGATCCGCGCCGTTTTCGCGGTCTTCTTTCTGCTTGATTGCGCCTCGGCATGGCGCAACGCGAAACTCCTTTCGACATCGCCGAGCGCCGTCATGTCGGAAAGTCATAAAGCCATCGGGATATTTTCGAAAAACGAATCTTACGCCGGCGCGGACTTCTTTCTGCACTTCGATGAGGAGTATCTCAACGGCGCCGCGATATACGAGGCTCCTTTCGGCCGGTCTTTCTCCAACAGGCGGTCGAATCTCACCATTCCGGGCGGAGGGGTGGTGAAAAGTTCGTTCAAAAGAGGCGATATCTACGTCACCGACGCGACGTTCGAGGAAGTGACGCAGACCACCGACGCGCGGCCGGTTTTCGAGAACGACATATGCAAGATATTCGAACTGGGAGACCAGGACGTACTTCTGTATGAACGGACCGGGATGGAGGAACATGTTCGCGTGCTGCTGATTGATGGTGAATACGCGGCGCTCCGGAGCCTGCGGGAGCGGATCGTCGGCTTCGGGTTTTGGGCGATGGCGGATAAACGCCTCGGCATCCGGGCGAAATTCCTGGACGAGTCGGGGACCGTTCTCGCGGCCGAGGCTTACTTCAACGGCGAATACGCCGGAACGTTCCGCGAAGAGGACGGTTACGTGACGGTGACGATTGAGGATAAAAATATGACGCGCGGCCGCAATGATATCCGCCTCGAATTCGAGGGTGACATAGGACGGGTATCGCTCGTCGGGATGAGCATATTTTGATTTTGTGAAACAGGGCGCCAACAAACTGATCCGTCCAGTATCCGCCGACGCCCCTTTGCCGCGATTACTTCAAGTTTATAAAGACATCGGCGCCGCCCGTATAAAGGGCGGAAGCGTCGAAAGCGCTCCCGAGAATGCCCACATCGCCAGCCCTGGCGGCGAGCTTCTTCTGTATGCCGGGAGAGCCGTTGCCGTCCGCGAAAAGCCCTATTCCCATGTTGACCCTCTCCTGTCCCGCGGCGTCGAGATAGGGGGTTCCTATCGAGACATACGCGTAACGCGGGGGATCCGCGGCGCAGATGGGACGGTCGGCGTAGATGTCGAGGCTCTCCACTTCGGTATTGGTGGGCCACTTCAGGTTATCGGAGTAGTAGAGCATCGCGGCGCTCTTCAGGTTGCGGAGGTCGCCGATGACCTTCGCGGCTTCCGTGCTGTCCAGGGACATGCCGGTAGCGAGCAGGAGCATGCCCGCAAGTATGGCGATTATCATGATGACTATCAAAATCTCGACGAGGGTGAATCCGCCCTCGCTCGTTTTCATAGCCAATTCCTCCCTTCGAGAAGCTTACGATAAAACAACCTTTATTATAATTCTATCACGGCGAAGAAAAAGAGGCGCCTGCGGGCGCCTCTTTTTCTTCGCTTTTAGCGTTTTCAGCGCATGTTCATAAAGACTTCCGAGCCGCCGGCGTACTCGCCCGTCCCGCCAGCAACGATCAGTCCCGTCTCCTTCGCCTTGCCCTTGAGTTTGTTCTGTACGCCAGTTGTGGCGTTGTTGGAGCCCACGAGTCGTACACCTATGTTGGTTCTCGTCACGAGGTTGGTGTCATCATAGTTAGTACCGATAATTACCACATAGCGGCTGGAGTCTATGGGGCGGTCGGAGTAGAGGTCGAGGCTGCTGGTCTGGGAACTGGTGGGCCATGTCATGTTGTCGCCGTAGAAGAGAAGCGCCGCGCTCTTCAGGTTGCGGAGGTCGTTGATGACCTTCGTCGCCTCTGCGCTGTCCGTCGCGGAGCCGGTGGCGAGCAGCATCATGCCGGCCAGGATGGCGATGATCATGATGACTATCAAGAGTTCTACAAGGGTGAAACCGCCTTTACGTGCTTTCATTGTGTT
>JAISYM010000054.1 GCA_031269875.1 Synergistaceae bacterium | reverse complement strand
TGAAGCCACGCCATGAGCTCGCGCGTGACCGCCTCCGGGGTCGCCTCTCCTTGGATGAGTTCAGGAAAGAACATCTCGCCCGCGAGCAGATTGGGGAGGGCGAAGAAAAGATGGCTCAGCAAGAGCCTTCCGATAAAAGCCGATAAGGGTTTCATCTTGTACATAACAACCATGTAGCGCCTGAGCAAAAGCGCCTCGGCGGTAGCCGTTCCGCTCGAACCGGCCACCGCTTTCGACAACGCCATCAAATCCCTTCCGGGGCCTTCGTAATAATGCTCGCCCGCCTCACCGAGGCGACCTAGCAAAAAGTTCCTGGCGCCTTCCGACAGACCGGGCGCCACTGAGAATACCGGTGAGAATCCCTGTGAAGCGAGTTCCGCCGCGACGGAGGCGAGCACCGGGCAGAGCTGTTCTATCTCCGACCTGCGGCTGCCCGGGAGGAGAGCCACTACCCTGTCCCGGTCAAAAGCGCGGACGCCCTTTACAATTCTGTCCGCCACGGATTGCGGATGGATATTCAAATCCGCGAACTCCTCGACAAGCGGATGTCCTATCCATGAACTCACGACGCCCGTTTTTTCCAGGTATTCGTGTTCGAATCCGAACAGGGGCAGGCACTCGTCCACATACTTTATGAGGTCCCGCGCGCGATAGCTCCGCCACGCCCAGACAGACGGAGGCGCAACGTAAAAAATTTTCCCGCCGTATCCGGCGCGGCGCAGACGCCTTATGAGCGGCAGATGAAAGTCAGGGCTGTCCGCGAATATCAGGGCGCGCGGCTGTTCGCTCATCACAAATCGCTTCATTTCGCCCATCAGTTTCAGTATGTCGGCAATCGACCCGACGACCTCAGATACGCCCACGAGATGCAGGCGCTCGCTCCTCCAGAGTGCCTCCACTCCCGCGCTGGAGCTCTCCGCGCCGCAGAGCCCGCATATATCGCCCGGGTATTGGAGCGATCTGAGTTTCAAAGAGAGGCGCGCTATATAGTGATCGCCGGAGACCTCCCCGGCGCTCACCAAGATCGCGCCGCCGCCCGGCGTCAATAATCGACACCGATCACGGAGATACCGAAGTCCGACGCGGCCTCGCGGAACTCATCCGGGCAGAGGACGAGCGTCCATCCGGTATGTACGGCAAGACAGGTCAGCTTTGCGCTGTTCATGCTTTTCAGCGTCTTGGGCCCAACGACAGGAAGGTCATAGCGCTCGTCCTGTCCCTGTTTTATCATCTTCACAACGACACCGCCGCGCGAGAGCGTTCCGGCGCGCAGCACAGCCGCGTCCGTACCCTCCATCGCTTCGACGGCGACCACCGCCTTGCCGTTTACGATTATGCTTTGACCGAACGATAGAGGCAGTACGCTTTCGGCGATCCTCACCCCGTATGAGACGTCGGCTGTTTCGGCGGGAGAGGGCGGCCTTCCCGCTATGAGGCCGTTCCGTGCCAACAGATCGCTCAGCAGATCACGGTAGCCCATGACCTCTATGCCGGATTTTTCGAGAAGGCTGACGATTGCGCCCAGCAGGGAGTGATCGTCCCTCTCGGAAAGCGCCGCCAGAAATCGCTTGGCTGTTTCATCCATCGCTTCCGGGCTGTAGATGATGTTTTTGGGCACAAATCCGGCCAATATCGCCTTTTTCACTTTCCTCCGCGCCATATCGAGCAGAGCGTCCCCTATCCTGGCTCCGGACAAAGGGATAATATCGAGAGCGCGCGAAGCGAGAGCGCCCGTATCCTTCCTCATTGCGTAAACCAACGGTTTATTGCCGCCATCCGCCAGGCGGCTGGCTATTAATTCGGGCAGCAAGCCCTCTCCAGCAATTAGCGCGACGGTCATCTATCGAGCCTCCTAATTTATTTTTATGACTATCAAATTGTCTCATAATGATGAACCCGAGATGACGGGCCGGCGACTCTTTCATGAGACAATTGGATAGTCATATTTATTTTTATCCCAGCATATTCGCGCGTCTGGTAAGTATAGACCCTACCGCCAGAAAAGACGCGTTCGGCGCCCACGCCGCCGCAAGCACCGGTATGAAACCGGCGTCGCCGAGCGCTTTGAATATGGACATGACGACATAATACGCGAAAACTATCATTACGGACAGTCCGAGCCCCATGCTCGAATTAGAGCGCTGAGGCCTGCTCCCTACGGCCGCGCCGACCAATACCAACACAACGCTTGCCCACGGCACGGCGATTCGGAGGTGCAGCATCATCCGCAGCGCGTTCGTATCGTTTCCCTGAAGCGCCGCGCTGCGTATGGTGGCGTAAAGTTCCATTATTCCCATCTCAGACGGATCCGTCGTACCGGCGCTCAACTCCGACGGCATCATCGAAATATTGAGCCTCTGTCTTTCAAAGCTGAAAAGTGGAACGACCGCGCCGGCGTTGCTTACATCAAAGACCTGACCGCCGTACATCCACCACGTCCCGCCGTCCCAACTGCCCTTTGGGGCTGTTATCAGCCTGCTGATCCTGCCGCTCTCAAACTCCTGCACGAGTATATCCGTCATATCGCCCGTTTCGGGCTTTACGGAGCCGATATAGAGAACCCGCCGCAGCGTCCCCTCCGACTCCTCCCTTATGAATACGTGTTCCTTAAAGACCGGCGGAACCGTACGAAGCGCCTCGTAGCGCAGCACGTTCGCCGCGATGCGCTCACTCATCGGCACTATCGTCTCGTTCATGGTAAAGGCTATGACGGATATGAATATTCCGGCGATTACGAGCGGGCGAACGATACGCCCGAACGAGACGCCGGCGGATTTGAGCGCCACAAGTTCCGAGTTTGACGACATGCCGCCAAAGCCAAGGAGCGAAGCCAGAAGACAGCTCATCGGTATCGTCAGCACTATGACGCTGGGCAGCGAGTATATAAAAAGCCTGAGAACGGTCCCCAGAGATACGCCGTTCTGTATGACGAGATTCGCGAGCCTGAAAAGCAGGTCGCCGGCCACGAGTATCACGCTGAAGGACATTATCCCGAACATAAATGGCGCAAACATCTGTCCCAGGATGAAGCGATCCAGTATGGGGAGCTCGATGGGAAATAGGGGCGCGGACATAAGTCAGCCAGCTTCGCCGTTCATTCGAAGTATGTACAGCGCCGCGTCGCGCACCGCTCCGTGTCCGCCCGCGCGCGAACTTATCCAATCCGCGGCTGACAGCGCATCCTCGTGAGCGTCCGCAACCGCGATACCCAATCCGGCCCATTTCATGCACTCTATATCCTGGACATCGTCGCCGATAAAGGCCACCTCGGAGGCGTCCAGCCCAAGCTCCCGCGCCATCGCGCCGAGGTCTCCGAGCTTGTCAGATGTGCCGTTTACGACGTAGGTCACTCCGAGGTCCTTCGCCCTCTGCTCCGTAGGCTTCGAAAAACGGCCGCTTATGAAGGCCGTGTTGATGGAGGCTCGTTTCAACAGCACTATGCCCGTGCCGTCCTTCACGTCGAACCGTTTCATCTCATGCCCCTCCCCGTCCATGTAGATGCCGCCGTCCGTCAAGGTTCCGTCCACATCCATAGCCACCAGGCGTATCATTCGGTCTCTCCGCGCCTGGCGAGGTCGATCCCGACCCACTTCGTCAGCCCCCTTCGCGTGGAGCGGACGAAAGCTATGATCCCTCCTGCGAACTCGTCGTCCGGAAAATTCTTTTCCACGAGCTCTATCGCCTCGGCGCGTTTCATGTGCCGGTCATAGAGGAGCTTGTAGATATTTTTGATCCGCGTTCTCTGTTCCTGTGAGAAGCCGTTTCTCCTGAGGCCGACAGTGTTCAGCCCGTGTACCCTCGCCGGAACCCCGTCCACTATGGAGTACGGCGGCACGTCCTTTATTATTTTGGCCATACCGCCCACCATCGCGTATGATCCCACTCTGACGAACTGGTGAAAGCCGGTCATGCCGCCGACTACGACGTGGTCGCCCAATTGGGAATACCCCGAAAATCCCGTTTTATTTGTCACTGTACAGAGAGAGCCTATGCGGACGTTGTGCCCGAGGTGGCACCCCTCCATCAGCATAGTCCCGGCTCCTACCGATGTCTCCATGCCCTCGCCGGTCGCCCTGTGAATAGTGACGTTTTCCCTGAGTACCACGTCGTCCGCTATGCGAACGTATGAGACTTCGCCGCCGAAGTCGTGATCCTGAGGGGTGCCGCCCAGTATCGTGTTCTCGAAAATATGACAGTTCCTCCCTATCTCGACGTAACTTCCGACCTTGACAAACGCTTCGACGCGCGTTCCATCCCCGATTTTTGCCCCGCCGTCGACTATCGTGTACGCTCCTATCTCTACCCGGGCGCCCAGCTCCGCTGAAGGCGAAACGAGCGCTGTCGGATGAATGGCGGCACCATCGCCCATAGCGTCAGCCCTGATCCTGTTGGGTGTTAAGGGTGGTGGCGCTCACGAAGCCCATAATCGCCTCAGCCGCTATCTCTCCGTCCACGGTGCTGACAAATTTCATCTTGCCGACCTTGCCTCTGAATCTGACCAGCACCGCTTCCGTCCGCAGCTGATCACCGGGCTTGACCGGTCTTCTGAATTTCGCCTCGTAAACCGTGGTGAGAAAAACGATCCTTCTCTCGCCGGCCGGGATATTCATCTTTTCCTGCTCATTCGCCATCATAACGCAGCCTACCTGTCCCATAGCCTCCAGAATCAGAACACCCGGCATTACCGGCTCTGTCGGGAAGTGTCCCTGGAAAAAGGGCTCGTTTATCGTCACGTTCTTCAATCCGACCACCCTCTTCTCCGGGCCGTCGGTGTCGATTTCCAGGATGCGATCCACCAGCAGGAACGGGTATCTGTGGGGCAGATACTCCATAATTTTGCCTATATCGAATACGAAAGAACCTTTATCATTGTTTTCAGCCATCGTAATACCTCCTCATTGATTCGCGGACAAGCGCCGCAGGCGGGCCGCTAATTTAAGGTGAAGTTCGTGACCGCCGCGGACGCATATATAGTGGGCTATGGGCGCGGGCCCCGCAAGAGCGAGGTCGCCCAGAAGATCGAGTATCTTGTGCGCGGCGCACTCTCCGTCGATCCTGAGCGGCGCGTCGTTTACCGCGCCGCGTTCCGTAAAAACGAGCGTGTTTTCCAATGATCCGCCGCCGGCCAACCCAGCATGTCTCAGAGACTCGACCTCTGAGAGCAGCGCGAATGTGCGCGCCGGAGCGATCTCTTTCGCGAACGACTCTGGCGTTATCACCGCGTCCTTGATAACCGTCCCTATGGCCGTGCCTGGGTAGTCGATAACGTAGGTCGCGCGCAACGCTTCCGACGGGATGGCCGCTATATTGGCCCTCCCATGATCGAGGCAGAACGGCGAGACGAGAGCGCGGCAACGCGCCGTCTCGTCCTTTTCCGTTATCCCGGCGCTTGTGAACCCACTGACGTACTCAAGCGCGCTGCCGTCCAGGATGGGAAATTCAGCGCCGTCCGGCGCCTCTATCAGGACATCGTCTATATTGAGCCCTGATAAAGCCCCCAAAACGTGTTCGACGGTTCTAAGCGTCTGTCCCCCGGGGAATATGACGGATGAACTCCTTACCGCGCCGCCGGAGCGGGCCGACGTTATCGGAAATATGTCGCGGCCGAATCTGAAGCAGATGCCCGAACGGTCAAAAAGCGGCAGGACAGTGAGACGCGACACCTCGCCCGAGTGTATCCCGACTCCCTCGAACGTGACCGGCGCGGCTATTGTCCTTCTTTTCCGCATCGCGGTCATCCGCCGCCGCCCGCTTGGGACGTCAAATCTTCGTCCATAGGCTGTTCTTGAAGCGGTTGAACGGCTGCCCGAACCGGTTTCAACTCATCACCCTTCATGCCTTTGTCCTCACATTGGCATGAAAGAAGCTGTTCTAAGCGTTTGAGCCGCGCCGGGATATCCTTCACCCTGCGGAGCGAGGCTTGAAATCTGTTTTCCGCAGCGTGATCCTGCGCTGGAAAACCTGAAACGGTGAGCCCGTCCTTCACGTTTTTCGTCACGCCCGATCTGCCCGCGATAGTGACGCCCTCTCCGACGGTGACGTGGTCGGCGATACCGGCCATTCCGGCCACTAGCGCCCCACGCCCGATCTTAACGCTTCCTCCGACGGCAGAGCAGCCGGCGATCAGGCTGTCCTCCCCGATATCGCAGTTATGGGCTATGTGAAGGAGACTGCCGAGCCTTACGCCGCGCCGCAGCGTGGTCGTTCCGAACGTAGCGCGGTCTATTGTGCTGTTAGCGCCTATCTCCACATCGTCCTCTATCACTACGATTCCGATTTGAGGGATTTTTTTCCACGTGCCGTCCGGCGTTTTAATGTGACCGAATCCGTCGCAGCCGACCACGACCCCGGAGTGCAGCGTGACGCGCCGTCCCACCTCGACAAAGTCGTGAATCACCGCGCCGGCCTCCAATCTGCTGTCCGCGCCGATTATTGCGCCGGCACCGACGTAGACGTTTGCCTGCAACACCGCCCTGTCGCCTATCCGGGCGCCGTCCGCGATCACGCAGCATGGGCCTATGGACGCATCGGCGCCTATCACGCACCCCTTCCCGATAACAGCACTCGGGTGTATGCCGGAGGCGGGCGGAACGCGCCTGTCGAAGATAGAAAGCAGTTCCGCCAAGGCCACGCGCGGGGAATCGTGCTCGATCCCATCACGGCCGTCTATTGTCCCCTTTATGGAGAGCACCGGCGTTGCGGCCGGAATTTTAGCGAGCGACGCTGTGTTCCAGATGACGCAGAGTTTGTCGTCCGAGGGTTCGTCCGGTGAGCAGACGCCGCAGACCGTACGCGCGGCGTCCCCCACGGAGGCGCCTCCCGTTATCGCGGCGGCTTCGGACAGAGAAATGACTTTCATCGAACAGACCTCCCGGCTCTATAAATTCACAAGGGCGCGCACGTTCCAGGGAGAATCGCTCCTGGAGTCGTAGTGTACCTCGACTGAAATAAAATCGTTTATCCTGTAGCCGACCGCGGCGTTGGCGTCGCCCTCCTCGCTGTACCGTATCCACCCGTATGGGCGTCTCAGCCTCGAATCCAGCGAGGCACGAGCCCACCATACGTCGCCGGCATCGCTCCACTCCCCGCCGAGCCAGACGTTGCGCCACGGCGACCATCTCATTCCGAGCCTGGCCTCTATGCTAAAGTCGTCGAGCGGGACGATTAGTTCCGTGTAAAGTTCCATATCCCAGCGCGGGAAAATCTGAGCGCGCCTTCCGAAGTGTACTCCGACCTCGGGATATTTATCGTCCGCGCCGGCGTAGACCGCCATCCACACCCATGCCGCGTAACGCCGGCTCTCCAGATCAATCTGTACGTCCGTGACCGGGCCCATCTTGACGTTCATCTCCGGCGACGCTTTCGCGTGCTCCACAAGCGACTCATCCTCCAGAATCGCACGGCCCATCTCCACAAAATCCGCGCTGTGGCGCTCCATCCACGCGACCGGAACGCCTATTACGGGCGCGAAGCCCGCTAAAAGCGCGTCGCGCAGGTTTGAGTGCAGCATCGCCGGTATCGAGGTCGAACTGATTGTGGAGGTCACGGCAAGGGTCAGCGGCTGTTCGGGCACGAATGAAATTTCAAGGATCGCCGCGCTGCCGGTTCCGCGAACCATGAGGGAAATCCTCCAGCCCGGCAGGCGCTCACCGCAAAGCTCCTCAACGGTTCTCTTGAGGTCGGCATCCCCCCAGGACAGCGCCTCTATGGGAGTACCTCGCATCTGAGGGCGAAGTTTTTCCGCTATGCCGGCAGTGTCCGACGCGAACCAGGCGTCCACCGGGGGGCTGAGGTTCGGGCTGATGATCGCCGTGTCCCATTCAGGCTCATTCGAGGATACCTTGAACTTGACCGACACGTCGCCGTTCGCGTCAAAGCGAACGTCCTCCACGGAGTAACCGGTCAAGAGACGGTTCGCGACGACCTCCACAAGCTGTCCTTTGTTTTCGTCCGTCTCGTTTTTCGGGATATGCTCCAGAACGGCGTTTAAACTTCTCTCCGCGGCGGACGCAAGCCAGCTGTTCATCCCTATGACCCGAACGGACGCCTCTCCCGGCGCCGCCTGTGACAACAAAAAAAACAGAGTTGCCACGATTGTGAGCGCAACTCCGAATAAAAGGCGGTAAAAGAACCGGGTTCTAAAACATTTCACCAAACCCGAAGTGAACCCTCGATTCTTCGTCGCCTTGGGCAAAGTCGAGCCTCAGGTTGCCCATAGGCGTGCGTACCCTGACGCCCAAACCGTATCCGGCCGACATATTCCCAAAGTCGAAGTTTTCATCGTTGCGGCTGTCCCAAACCTTGCCTATATCGTAGAACACCACGATCGAAACGGTTCTGTGCACGGGCAGTCTCAGTTCGCTGTTGAAAAGGAACATTTGATCCCCCCGGAAGCGCTTGTCCTCGTAGCCGCGCAGCGTGCTGTCGCCGCCGAGCGTATAGTCGACCGCCCAGGGAAGGTATCCGTCCGCGTCTCCTATCATAAGACGCATCGCCAGTATCGGCGGTACGTCGTCGACAGAGAAACTTCTCTCGAAAAGATCGGTGAGTATGCCGAGCTGCGTGTAATATCTGGCGTCCAGCCAATATTTCCAGTACGACCACTGGCCGCCCAGAAATTCGACGCCCTTTTCGATGTGGAGCGCCTCGTTGTCTCCCTTCGGATATGGGGTGTAGATATCCATGTTGTCCCGCTTCAGCACCGCGGATATCATGAAGTTCTCCCCGCTCTGAATCTCTTCCAGCTGCTGGTCCGTCGGGTTCGCGTCCTCGTACGGATTGATGTCAACATCCTGCCATTCAGCAGTCAAAAACCAGCTCAGTTTCGAGCGCAGCGAGAACTTACGCCCAGCGCCGATATAAGCGCCCGTCCGATCTTCGTCGTACCTAAATTGAAACGTATCGTCCTGATAGTAGCTGAGGTCGTCCCACGCGCGCTTGTAAGCGCCGATACGCCACGCGTATACCTTGGGATCCATGTACGGCTGTTCAAGGGTAAACCAGTACTGTTCGCGGTCTCCGATCTCGAACCCTATTCCCAGGTTCTCGCCTCTGCCGCGCCAGTTATTGTCGCTGTAAGAAAGCCCTCCGCTGAACCCGCTCTGCGTGCCGTAGCCGACCGATATGCCGATTCTGGCGGTCTTGGCCTCCGCGAGGGTAAGTATCAGATTTACTATTTCAGGAGTCTCCCCCTGCTCAAAACCGACGCTCACGTCCTCGAAGTAGCCCAATCCCTGCAACTTGCCCAGCGTGTAGCGAAGCCTCGTCGCGTTAAAGAGATCGCCGGACTTTATCGCTATCTGGCGTTCGATCACGTATGTCTTTGTCCTCTTGTTGCCCTGAATTATCACGTCGCCGATCTTTGGCTCCATAACGTAAACATTCACGACGCTGCCCTCTATCTTGACGTCGCTCACCCTCGCCATTACGTACCCATCCTGCTGATACTTGTCCTTGAGCCTCTGGAGGTCGTTCCGGAAGAACACCCGGTTGAAGATCATCCCCGGCTTCGTGAAAAATATTTCGCGAATTTGTTCCGTCTTGTAAATGGTGTTCCCGTAGAACACGATATCCTCTATTATCGGATTTTCAGTCACGATAAAGACCACGTTGGCGCCGTCCGTCTCATCCTCGATCCGAAAGTCGACGTTGGAGAAAAAACCCTGCTCGTATATCGCGTCGGCGTCCCTCGACAGCTTGTTCTGATCCATTGGAGTCCCGACCTCTGAGGATACTACGGAGAGTATATGCTCGCTTACGACTTCCGAATTGCCTTCGACGCGGATCGAGAGGATAGGGGGCGTCTGGAGCATCGGGCGTGCGGCTCTGGTTCGCTCCGCGGGCGGCGTATCCGGGAGAGGATCCGCCGTCTCCCGCGTTTCCACATTCGAGAGATCCAAATCCGGAGCGGGCCCTCTCTCGTGCTCCGGTTCACCGATGGTTACCGGTACTCCCCCGATCTGCGGTTCCGCGGCAAATGCCGGAGTTATGCCTGCTCGCGCCAGGGAAATAGCCAGGATAAAGAAAAGAATCCAACCAGCCCTACCGTTTCCATCAAAAAAAAGGCGATTTTTAAAGACCAATACGAACCATCTCCCCGCAATATCTATTGTGCCGCAACTTTAGAAGCCGGAACTATCCTGACCGCCGGTTCAGACACCCGGAGCGCTCTCTGACCGACCTCTATCAGAGAAAGCACCTCCTCGACCGAGGGACCTGCCGGAGCCTTTTCTTTTTCTTTTTCGCTTTGATTTATCTCAGGCGCCTTCTCCACTATTTTCACGACGGCCGCCCTTGCCGGAACCGGAGTTGTCTGGGCCGCCGCCGCGCCGTGGCGCGGTTCTTCGGAGCTCTCGGGCGTCACAGACGCGTCAGGAAGCTCGATAGAGAGCACGACGGTTCCCGTATTACGGCTGCTGAGGCTCTCGCGCAGCGCAGTTAAAATTTCGCCCTCCGTGCTGGTAAGGAGCGCTATTGATTCCGCCTGGAACCCGTAAAAGGGCCTGTCCTGATCTATTGACAGGGGAAGTCCGGCCGCAAGAACGAACACGGCGGAAAGAGACGCTACCTTGACACAGCGGAATACCCTCTCTTTGAGCGGCTTGGAGCGCGCCCCGGA
Source organism: Synergistaceae bacterium (assembly GCA_031269875.1). Lineage (GTDB taxonomy): Bacteria > Synergistota > Synergistia > Synergistales > Synergistaceae > JAIRNC01. Next base: position 12,501 of record JAISYM010000054.1, on the reverse strand, counting down.
GACCTCGCGCATGGCGGCCTTCCACAACCGCTCGCGAAACTCTCGCGTCTCAGCCTCCAGACACTCGGCTTCCATCACAGCGGAACTCCACGCGCCGCATCGGCACGCCTGTACGCATCGCGCGAGCCAGCGCTCAATTCTCCCGAGCCTTTTTTCGAATGTGTCGTCAATCGTATGTTTCTCGGCTTCGTCCATTTTGCCCTGCCTCCGGTCAGATTATGCGGATACCGCCGCGCGATACCATTCTCACAGTTTATGCTCCGAATGTGGCGTCTTCTTTGGAAAACCAGCCTTTGAGGCGTGAGAGCGCCTTACGCTGCAACCTGTAAATGTGGCTTACGCCGACGCCGTACTCGTTTGCCACATCAGAGGCCTTACGTCCCTCTATGACGAGCGAGCGGACCACTTCCATCTCCTTGCGCGGCAAGCTGTCAAGCCCCTCTTTTATCGACAGCGACCACTCTATTCTGTCGATATCAGCCTCGAAAGAGTCATGATTTTCCAAGCACTCATCTTCGACCGGCCTGGGGGCGCGCGCCTCCGAGCGCTGGAGAAAGTTCGCCATCCTTCCGCGAACCTTGTAGTAAGCGTATGTTGTGAACCGGTAATTGCGGGCCGCCTCGAAGTTGTCCACGGCGGCGATCAATCCTATCATGCCCTCCTGGATGAGATCGGGGTATGTGTTGTAAGGGACGCGAAATTTCTTAGCCAGCCAGAATACCATTGGTCTGTACGCCAAAATGATCCGTTCTCTTGAATCGTCGTCGCCCTCAGATATCTTGCGCCACAGGGCTTTTTCCTCCGTTGGACCGAAGGCCGCGCCTTCTGTTTCCCTTTTCAACGATATACCCTCCCGATCAGAGCCAGTACGATTTAGACAATTTTACCACAAGATTTCTTGATTTTATCATCAGTACGGGAATAGCATGGAGGCTATCGCCTCGTCGCCCGTTATCCTCAAGTGCCAGGTGTCGTTTGAAAGCAGAAGGGACGGCCGCGTTCCCCAGATGTCTATTATTGTTATGGAACAGTTGTCAAAGCGCGCCTTCCACAGAAGGTCCATGTCGCCTAATTCGAGCAGCGCGGCCGCTATGGCGCGCAGAACGCCGCCGTGGGCGACGACGAACGTGTTTTGTCCCGGCGTACCTTCGTTAACAAGTTGTGAGGCGAATAGTTTCGAGCGTTCGAAGATGCTGTCATAGTCGTCTCCACCGGCCGGGGAGCAGGAGAACGGGGCCAACCGCCATTTTTCATACGTCTCGAGGTCTATTTCCCTGATTTCCGCAACGGTGAGCCCCTCCCAGATGCCGAAGGACATCTCTTTCAGCTCCGATCTGGTCTCGATGACAGTATCGGAGGCGTTGAGTTCCATTATTACCTCCGCTGTGCGAGCCGCGCGGGAGAGGGGGCTTGCCAGTACCCTGTCCGGCAGGACGCGCGAGAGCCTGACAGCCAGCTTTCGAGCCTGTTCGAGTCCTTCGCCGTTCAGGGGGACATCCGAGATGCCCTGGTACCTGAAAACCTTGTTCCAGTCCGTCTCGCCGTGCCTGATTAAAAAAATCCTATGGCTCTCCCTGTCCTTGTTCATACCGGCCCCCAGACCCGCCGTTAGGCGTCAGCATAAAAAAAACGGAGCCGCTCGGGCCCCGTCTGTGACCTTTCGCCCGTCACAAAAGAATTATTTGGAGAACAACTCGACGACCAGTATCTCGTTTACGTCGATAGGTATCTCGTCGCGCATCGGTTCCCTGGTCAAAGTTCCGCTGAACTGCTCGATATTTCTCTCGATATAGCCCACGGCAAAACCCTTCAAATCCTGGAAATTCGTCCTGATCAGCTCGTTGTCGCGCGACTTCTCGCGCAGCGAGATCACGTCGCCCGGCTTGCAGCCGTAGGAAGGGATATCGACCTTGCGGCCGTTAACCAGGATGTGACCGTGGTTTACGATCTGGCGCGATTGACGTATTGAACGACCGAAGCCTATGCGATAGACCAGATTGTCCAGCCTGCACTCGAGGCCCTTGAGCATCGCGACGCCCGTTGCCTCCGGGCTTTTCTGTCCGCGCTCGTAATAGCGGACAAACTGGCGCTCCAGAACGCCGTAATACGCCTTGATCTTCTGCTTCTCCATCAGCTGGAGACCGTACTCCGAGGACTTTTTACCGGCCCGCCCGCCCTTCTGGGCCTGAGCACTGACCCTCTTCAGCGCTTTTGGGTGATTGTAGACGTTTACTCCCAGACGGCGGCAGAGTTTAAATCTGGGCTCTCTTCTAGTTGCCATGCAGACACTCCTTTTCAAATGCGGAACTTTTTTATCTTACGGGGAGCGTTCGCGCAATGCAAAACCAGAAGCTCCCTTTTATTCAGCCAATGGATTCTACCACCGCGCCGGAAAATTGTAAACAGCTAAATCGGCTCATGCTAAATCTGCCCGTGCGCGCAAAAATACAGCGATATGGCCCGCAAGTTGCGATCAGCCGGAAAGGGTGAGATAATGACGACATTCTGAAAGTATCGATTCATAAGGGGGAAAATCCTAAAATGACGGAAAACAGCAGTACAAAACCGCGCAAACCGTTTATTCCGGCGGATAAACTTATGCCTGAATTTACCGCGTTCGCGCTTGCCTTGGGGCTGATTTTATCGCTGGTGTTCGGCGCGGCGAACGCGTATCTGGGCCTTCGCGTAGGGACGACCATAAGCGCCTCCATCCCCGCCGCGGTGATCTCGATGGGGATAATAAGGGGAATATTCAAAAAGGACTCCATCTTGGAAAACAACCTCGTCCAGACCATAGCTTCCGTCGGGGAGTCGATGGCGGGCGGCGCGATCTTCACCCTTCCCGTACTTTTTTTATGGAACAAGGAGTGGGGCCTGGGCAACCCGAACTATCTCATGATAACCGCGCTCGCACTGGTAGGGGGAGTCCTGGGGGTCTTGTTTATGATCCCGCTCAGGCGCGTACTCATAGCCCACGAAAGCGAGGAACTCACCTTTCCGGAAGGCGCGGCCTGCGCTGAAGTTCTGAAGGCTGGCGAGCAGGGAGGCCGGAAAGCCCGCGTGACTTTTATGGGGGTAGGGATCGCCGCGCTGTATAAGTTCGCAGCCGACGGTTTAGACATCTTCCCGTCCGAAGTGGACATACCGCTCAAAAGTTTGAGGGGGACAGCCGTCGGGTTCGACTCCATGCCGGCGCTGATGGGCGTCGGCTACATCATAGGCCCCAGAATATCCGCGCTGATGCTTGCTGGAGGCGTGCTTGGCTGGTATTGCATAATGCCGCTCATATATTTCTTCGGCTCTGGCCTGAGCGAACCGCTTTACCCCGCCGCCGCGGTCATCAGCCAGATGAGCCACAGCCAGATATGGGGCAGTTACCTGCGCTACATTGGCGCGGGGGCGGTGGCTTTCGGTGGTATCTACAGCCTCGTCTCGTCTTTGCCGGTGATAATAAAGGCGTTTCGGGATTCGATCGCCGAGCTCAGAAAAACGGGCGGGGATAATCTCGCTCTGCGCACGGAACAGGACATACCGTTCAAGTTCATTATCGCCGGGATTGTGGTGATAATGGCGTTTCTCGTGCTGTTCCCTTTCACGCCTATCAACATTTTCTCGGCGATCCTGGTGCTCGTCTTTGGCTTTTTCTTCTCCACTGTGTCCGCGCGCATCGTAGGCATAATCGGCAGCAGCAACTCCCCCGTCTCAGGCATGACCATCACCACCCTTTTAATCTGCGCCATCGTGTTCAAGCTGCTCGGCAAAACCGATCACGGCGCTATGGTCACGGTTATGAGCATCGCCGCGATTATAAGTTTCATCGCCTGCATTTCAGGCGACACGTCCCAGGACCTCAAGACAGGCTACCTTATTGGCGCAACTCCTGTGAAGCAGCAGGTAGGCGAGATAATCGGCGCCGCTCTTTCGTCCTTTGCCGTGGGTGGGATACTCATCCTGCTCGATTCGGCGTGGGGTTTCGGAAGCGCGAAAGTGCCCGCCGTACAGGCAACGCTTATGAAACTGATAGTCGAGGGCGTGATGCTTGGCAAGCTTCCCTGGACGCTCGTTATCGCCGGTGCGGTAATCGGAGTCGCGCTGGCGGCCCTCCGCGTGCCCGTTTTGCCCGTCGCCATAGGACTATACCTGCCGATATACCTGGTCGGCCCTGTGACGATCGGGGGGTTGCTTCGCGGTTTTCTTGAACTGCGCCGGAAAAACGCGGGCGACTCTGAAGCGTGGCTGGAAAAAATCGAGTCCGGCGTCCTCTATTCCTCGGGGCTGATTGCCGGGGAGGGGCTTGTCGGTATCTTGCTCGCGGTCTTGACCGTGCTGGGGGTGAATATTTCGCTCACCGGGGAAAACGGGAGCGTCCTTGGGAACTTATCCTCCTGCGCCGCCTTCGCCCTTCTTGCGCTGTCGCTATTGAAATTCTCCATGTGGCAAAAAAGCGGCGCGGACCGGTGAGGAGGAACCTGCTGGACATCATCCCCTCGAAAAAGACCGGGCTCCGAACGGAAACTGGGGAGGACGGGCTTCTGCGCCTCGTGATTTCGCGCGAGAGCCCGTTTGAAAAAATAGTCCGCCGTTTCTTTAAAAAAATTCCCGATACGTTCACCATAAAGCTCGACGCCTACGGGAGTTTCGTGTGGGACGCCATCGACGGGGCAAGGAACGCGGGCGAGATATGCGACATGCTCAAAGACAAATTCGGCTACGGCGTGGAACCCGTCTACGAACGTCTCGCCGCGTACTTGAACCTGCTCAAGAACAATAAACTGATAACGCTGCGCTAATATATATTATGGTATATGTCTGTCAGTTATCACACCCCAATGAACGGCATTGTGATCCAAGGGTAGATTGATATGATGCTGATAATACGAACCGTGTGAAAGACAGATGCGGTGAATATGTCCGCGCCGATTTCCTCAGCGAAAACTGTGATCTGGCTCAGACCAGCTGGAGACGCGCACAAAAGACACGTTGAGAGATCCCAGTCTGTTACTTTGTATAGAATGACGGCGAGCAGAGCACAACCAGCAAACATCACAACTGTAACGACGACCGCAGGGAAGAATATCTTTCCCAGATGGCCTATTGTTTCGGGTGTCATGCGCGCACCAGTCACTAGGCCAAGCGCGATTTGCGTGATATGTCGCAGGCGGGTGTCGAAGAAATATCTCTTGTTCGTCGAAAGTACTAGTGCGCCGCAGGCGAACATGGCACCAAGCATAGCTCCGGTCGGCACCCTCAACCAGCGTCCGGCACATGCACCCACGAAGGCGCATATGACGAGGACAACATAATCATTTTTCCCGAAGACAGGTAGTCTGTCGTGCATATCTCCGGACGGCGTTGTCGTTTTTTTCCGTCCGCCCATCTTTTCCGCGATCAAAGTAAGGTATGGAACCAGGGTCAGAAAGGTTACGACCCTGAAAAGCTGTATAAACATTATCACAGTCACGTCCGCGTTCACCGACATACCGAAGATAATCATTTCTGTGATTCCTCCAGCAGCCCCGCTGATTAAGGCAGTGGCTAAGGATGTATCGATCAAAAGATAGAGCGTATACCCCGAGACGAAAGACAGTGTCAACATACCTACGGACAGCAAAAGGACACGACGCGCTAATAATTTGATACGCTTCCATACGCTTCTGTCAACCTGCCTGCCTATCATGATCCCAACCATCACGTTTGAAAGAAACGAGACGACCCAGACGGGAAAAACAGGGTAAAACCCAGAGATATTCAGCAAGCTAGTGGCAAACATTGAACCAAGAAGAGCCGGAATCGGTATCCTCAAGCTTCGAAACAGGAAGAAACCGGCGCAACCAACGGCAAATGTTAAGCAAAAGGCCAACAATTGATCCAATCTACTCTCTCCTCGGCTTGAATATATCGTCTTCCTGGTACTTACCTTATCCCTTTGAACGACTTTACACTGTCGAAATGCATGTAATCTGCCTTGTTTACAAGTACCGCTTCTGGGTTGCGAATACCGCTGTCTCCTTCTCGCGCGTGGGTCGCGATGATATGGGCAACCTCGTCTGGGCATCCGTTCTGCAAGGCTAGAGCGGCCCCTGAAAAAGGATGTCTCAGGCTCTTCCCTCGCTTCGAACGAACGACCCGCCCCTCTGCGTCGTTCTCATATTCCAGTAGTTTGCCAACGTCGTGCAAGAGTGCGCCTGCAACTAGCGTGTCGTTGTCCATCATATAACCCGGTACACGTTTTCCGTAAAGATCGTTGAAAATATCCATAGCGGCCTTCGCCATCCGAGTGACGCCGCGTACGTGTTGTAGGTAAGAAAACGGCACATCTGGGATATTGAGTGTGAACGGAATGGCATCCATGTCCTCAACCTTCCAACCGCCCATTTTCAAGGCGTCGATATATGTGGCAACCACTTTCTCCCGCAACACCTCATCTGAAATCCATTCAAGCTCTGGAAACAACTCACGAATTTTCTCTTCCACAAGCAATTCCTCCCGATCTTTTGTTTGTTTTCTAAGCAGCCACTCCTCTTCTTTCTTTACGCCTCTTCATAATCAGCGGAAGTACGACGCTAAATACGCTCAGAACAAGAAGGAACACCGTGATAGGGCGGTACCACAGATCGGCGTAGTGTCCCGAAAAGAGCTGGATCGTCCGTAGCAGTTCGTGATCCGCGATTGGACCCAAAATGATTCCCAGGATCAGTGGCATCGTCGGAAAATCGTTCTGTTTCATAAACCACCCGACGAGTCCGAGAAACATCATCAGGTTCGCGTCAAACAGCGCATTGCGCGTTGAAAACGCGCCCAGGATCGTGAAGAGTATAATCGTCGGTAGAAGAAACTTTGTGGGGATTGAGATGATTTTCGCTGCGAATACACAGCAAGCCATGCCAATAAATAACATAACGAACTGTTGCACAAACAGAGACGAGATGCTCGCATATACGATCTCCTTGTTGTCCAGAAACAACCGTGGTCCTGGGACCCATCCCTGCAGAATCAGGGCACCGATTAACATCGCTGTCGAACCGCTTCCTGGAATGCCAAGTACCAGCATAGTCGCAAGTGCGCCGCCCTCGCTCGCATTGTTCGCGGTCTCTGCAGCAATAATGCCCTCAGGAATTCCCGTTCCGAACAATTTCGATTTCCTGGACCACTGTTTTGCCTGGTTGTAGCTCAAAATACAGGCAATGGCCGATCCAGCCGCTGGGATCACACCGACAATCACGCCGAGCATTGAGCAGAGAAAAGTCTGCACAGGTCGCTTTACGATCTCAGAAATTGTAGAGAGTATTCTCCTCGCGTCGAATCGTTTCGATAGATTGGAGACGACATATTCGCGCGACGCGAGAGTAAATAGCTCAGGCAACGCCAACAAACCGATTAGTGCCGGGATCATGGGAACGCCATCGATCAAATACATAGACCCCATCGTCCCGCGCAGAGCGCCCGACGCGCTAGAACCTACGGTTCCCACAAGAATACCGAACAACCCACTGTAGATGCTCTTAAATATATTGTCCCCGAGACTTCCGATGACAGTGAGGCCAAATACCGCAACCATCAGAATCTCCGACGGGCCAAACTTCAGAGAGATATTTGCGAGTGGCTTCATCACACTCACCAAGAAGACACAGCCGATCAAGCCTCCAATGACAGAGCCGTAGAGCGCGAGCCCGAGTGCCTCCTCCGAGCGGCCCCGCAGCGTCATCGGATAACCATCCATTACGGTCGCGACGTTTGATGGCGCCCCTGGCGTGTTGATCAGAATCGCGGTGATCGATCCTCCGAAAATCCCCCCACTGTATATCGAAAGCAGGAGGACAAGTGCGCTGAGAGCCTCCATGTTGTAGGTGAAAGGGAGCATCAGCGCTATCCCCATGCTGGCGGTGAGACCTGGCAATGCACCAACAACGATACCGAAAAAGACTCCGCCGAACATCAAAAGGACGTACTTTATGTGGAAAATTGTGATAAATCCCGTCAAAAACATCTGAAAATCGGACATGACTACACCTCCGTTAAAGCCCGACGATTCCACGAGGCAACGGGATCATGAATAATTTGGCGAACACGAAATACAGGCCACTTGTGACGAACACGGAGTATCCGCACAAAAGAACCACACTCCTGACGCCAAAGCAGTAAAGGCACCCCACTAGAAACGCAACCGTCGGAAGGACGAAACCGAGAAAGCGAAGAAAAAACAAGTAGATAAACGTGATGGCGAAAAACCCCAGAACTTTCTTAACCTTCTCCACGTCGCCTTCTTTTCGGTCTACATCCGTTGAGGAAAGACTGCGCAGGTTAAGATAATCGATGATCGCATTTGCTGTAAACAGAGGAATCATGAGATAGTAGACGAGATCTATCATGACCCTGTCATTTTTTTGCAGGGTACCCACGCTCACGAAATAATACGTGCCGTATAACAACACGAGTATTGGAGCGATCTGTTTTTTCAACATCCGGATAAACACACGACTCACCCTCCTCTACCACAATTGCGATACCGGAGAAAACACTAGTGTGTTTTCTCCCTAGTATCGCCAGACAGCATTACTACGCCATTATCGACTAAATCGTCATCTTGTCCTTGTACGCATCCATAGTCTGATGCAGTTCGCGATTGAGTTTGTTGCTCTCTTCTGCTCCGTAATAGTGAGATATGCTATCCTCTCCGCTTTTTTTCAGAGCTTCCTGATACGCTGGGTTTTCGTACGCATTTTTATATGAATCAACCAGTTTCTGATAGCGTTTCGGGTACTCCGTTTTCAGCGTGGGAGAGACGGAAAACGCACGACTGGAGCCAGTGGGAGGGAAACCCTCTATATCGTATTTGGCGAGAACCTCATTGAACGTCGGCGCATCGGGCCATATGGAGTTGCGTTCGCTGTCCGACACGGCAAGAACTTTCGCTGCACCCTTCAGCGACAAGTCGCCTGCCGCGTTTCCGGCAATGAAATCCACATGCTTGCCAAGAAGGGCCGTGCGGTATTTAGCTCCAGCGTCATACGTAATTAACTTGAAGTCCAGATTCAGCTTATCCTTGAGGAACTCCATCGCAAGCTGCCCATGTCCTCCCGGAATCGTGCCATATGTCAATTTTCCAGGATTTTCCCGGATCGCGTCGATCAAGTCGTCAATCGTCTGATACGGAGAGTCTTCTGTCACGCATATGCTGACAGGATCCAACTGCTGGAAGTTGATCACATCAAAATCGTCAATTTTATAATCAGCCCCCTGCAAGAGAATATTACCGCTCAAATAAAGCTGACAGAGAAAAAGGATGTGGGTTCCGTCTTTGGGCTGTTCCATCCATACTTTAGTTCCGACCATTCCGCTGGCCCCGGGCCGATTTTCGATTATGATGTTTGTACCAAGCTCCTTCTCCCAGTATGGCAGAAATTGGCGCACCATGGTATCACCACCCCCGCCCGCCCCGTATGGAACGTGCATCACCAACTTCACTCCGTTCGGCCAATTATCATCAGGTGCCTCAGTCTTGCTGCTAACCACCTGAAACGCGAACAAAACAGCGATGACCAGCACCCCCGCAATGACCAACACATTCTTTTTGTTCATATCTTGACGCCCTCCTTTCGATTCTCAAAAAACTTGACTTCTTTGGGTTCAGTCAAATATTCGACAGGATTTTCTCGCATCTCCTCGTGTTGAAAATTCCGCAGACACACGGTCTCGCAATCAGGATAGACGCATCCGCAGGGGGCATTCCACCCTTTTTTACCTTTCCGATGACCGTTCGCACAAACGCATTGCCAATCAAGGAGTGTCCGCACATGGTCGTCAACTCCAGAACCTCGTCCTCTGGTATCAGGGACTTGTCGCCGTAAATGCCGAGGGATAACGACGCAGTGTGAGGCGTCAGCCCGCATTCACCAGCGATCGCAACCACTTCGTCGATCAAGCCGCTGACAACGATCGAAAGGCCCGTATCTGCCTCCTTCAGTTTTCGTAGTACATTGGCCACGGCTTCTCTGCTACCGAAATTGACGATTATGCCGTAAGACGAATCAAGCGTCTTTGCATACTCCTCTGCGTTCAAACCATCCACATAGCTCTTGCCCGCGTGTCCATGTCCGAAATTGACGAAATCCTCAGATAGAAAAATGGAGAAAATCCGACGGAGCTTATCCCCGCAGTTGTCCCTGTTGATGCCCTTGGACGCTCTTGCATATATGCAGAAATCGTCCTTTAAGCTCTCGCGGGAACCAAAACGGTGCAACGAATGACTCATTAAAACACCCCCTCTTAGTAAATAAAATCAATCTCTCTTCAATGGACGACCGAGTCCGACGTTGATCTTCGCGGCTGGCCGCACTGGTATGCCGGCGTTCTCCAACCTGTCGACCAACGCAAGGCCACCGCCATCATCGAACCTCGTAACGATACCAACAGAGACGACGGTATTCATCGTATCAAGTATCGGGAGAATCCTCTCCAGAGAGGACATCAGTTCATCCTCCCCCGAAATTTTCAGCTCGAGAATCGTCGACAGTACTTTCTCATCTGCGAATTCCTTCTTGAGATTGCCACTCCCGTCGTCATCCAGGAGACCGAATATGGGGTTGTCATCGAGAATCTCAATGCCCAGTTCATACATTCTCTTTGTGACCTTCTCAATCTCCTTCAGCCATACACCAACGCAAGGTCTACCGAACTCAAGCATTAACCCGTACTCTCCTCTACGAAACTTAGCGGTTACGTCGTTCGTCTTGGCCTCCTCGGTGCCCCTGCCTCCTGTATTTTGCCTCGGATGCTTCACCGTAGGATCACTGAACTGCATTCGGATCGCCCTCGGATATTCAAAGTTCTCCTCCGGCATGAAAAGCGCCCCAGCCGGACAACGTGCTGACTTCAGGCATACGCCGCAGTCTACGCACTCATTCTCGTTAATCAAAGCACTTCCGTCACGCATCTCAAAACAGTCCATTGGACAGAACATGACACACTGCCCGCAGCCAACACACTTTTCTCGATTTACCCTCATACAAAAACCCTCCTTGTTCTCTATGCACAACACAACAGTTCCAAACGGCGATAACAACCCTTGGCGCTGCTCGCTTCAGAGCAATCGGCAATGATGAAATTAACAAAAAGTTGCGACTAAATAGATGGACTGAAATTATATTATCCTTTATTTTTATTTTAGCAATAGGGCAAAATGATTGCGAAACCGTTCTATCGATTAAGTTCTGATTAAACAGATAAAAATAATTTATATATATCTCGGGAAAAGAGCTTGCGGTCTGCTTTTGCAACATTTACAATATTATCCTCATATAAAAAACGATTATTAAAAAATTCGATGGCATTACGCACTCGCAAACGCGGTAAAATATTCGTGTACGCATCGTTTCGGAGGTCGGTTCATGCGAATAGAGACGCTTGAAATTTTTCTCTCAATTGTGGAAAACGGTTCGATATCGCAGGCGGCGAAAACCCACCACCTGACCCAACCAGCCGTGACTTCGCAAATACAGTTGCTGGAAATGGAGTTAGGAAAACCTCTTTTCGACAGACAGCCACGCCAGAGAAAACCTGTAACATTGACGAAAGAGGGCGAAATTTTTCTCGCGTTTGCCAGGAACACTCTGGAAGCGTACGACGCGCTGATCGTCTCGATCAGCAACCCCAGTAGTGAGTTTGTCTCTGTTACCATTGGCACCAGTCCGACGAACGGAACCTATATCTTTCCGTACCTTATCGAGGCTTTCAAAAGGCATTTCCCGTCAATCGCCGTGGATACGAAGATGAAGTCTGGAGAGTCAATACACGACGACATTGTAAACGGCGTGTTCGACATCGCCATAACGACCAACAATGCCCTTCACGACAGGGAAATCGTCTATGAAAAATTGATGAGCGACCCTCTCCTTCTGATCGCCCACCCCTATTTCCCAATCAAAAAAACGATCACAGTCGATCAGTTAAAGACGTTGCCACTGGTGTTCCGAATCAGCGGCGCGACGTCGAAATCTATTCTCGAAAAAAATCTTGCGAAATTATCCTGCCACCTTGACGACCTGAACATTGTACTGCGCGTATTCGATAATGAATCGGTCAAGCAGGCTGTCAAAGCCGGACTCGCCGTCGGTTTCGTCACTGCATCGTCCATCTCCATTGATGGGCTTGGCGAATTCAAGACGGTCAAGATCAAGGATCTGTACTTGGAAAGAAATCTATACTTGATGAAACTCAAAAAACCGGTGCGCGAATTCACTCCCGCCATGCAATGCTTCTGGAATTTTGCGTTGTCGAAAAAGTGGACGGAGCGCTAAGATCGCTTCAGAACTTCACAGAAAAACATGCTCCACCTCTCTCGCACCTCAATGGCATATATACCAAAAATCCTAAGTAGCGTAACTAGTCGTCCCTGAAAAACATCATAGGAGCAGTAATGGACTGTATTTATGAGGAGAGAAAGGGTAAAATAATCGCAAGAAAACTCGAAAAACAAGGAGAAATCTTGCGAAATGCTACCGA
>JAISYM010000103.1 GCA_031269875.1 Synergistaceae bacterium | reverse complement strand
TAGGCCACGCGCACGAACAGATCGCGGCCGAACTTGTCCGTACCGAACCAGTGATCGGCATCGGGCGTCTTGTTGATCACGGAGTAATTCTGCTCGTCGTAGGTGTATGGCCGTATCATAGGACCGAATACCGCTAAGGCAATCATCAGGGCAATAACGACGAAACCGGCCATCGCGAGCGGGTCGGCCCTGAGTTTTGCCCGCGCGTTCTCCCAGTAGGAGACGCTCGGGCGGTTTATGACATCGGTCTGTTTCTCATCGTCCGGCAGACGCTCAAAGAGCTCGCTGGGCAAGGACGCTATCTCGCTTTCCGTGAGATACCCCGCCTCGTCGCCCGGCAAATCAGTCGTTTTCACCATAGTCAAGCACCCCTAATCCGTGAACTTTACGCGCGGGTCTATTATGGCGTAAGCGATGTCTACCAAGAGCGTACAGATCATTATGAATGCGCCGTAAAATATAGTTATCCCGAGTATCACCGAGTAGTCGCGCTCCGAGACGGCAGTGACGAAATACCGCCCCAACCCGGGGATCATAAAGAGCCGCTCCACGACGAAACTCCCTGTGAGGAGGATGGCAATGAGCGGCCCGATGTACGTCACGACCGGTAAAATCGAGTTGCGGACGCCGTGCTTCGTGATCACCCAAAACTCAGAGACGCCCCTCGCGCGGGCTGAGCGGATGTAATCCTGGCGCGACACCTCCAGCATCGACGAGCGCATGAGCCTCGTGATGTAGGCGATAGGCGAGAACGCGAGGCAGATCACCGGAATGACTAAATGCCATGCCGTGCCGTAACCGTAAATCGGCAGTATTTGAAGTTTCATGGAGAATATGTACATTAAAATGATGGCGATAATGAATATGGGCATCGATATGCCGACGGTGGCTAAGATCATCGAGAGCCAGTCCATCCACCCGCCGCGCTTCAACGCCGACGTTATCCCAAGAGGGATGCCGACAGCAAGGGCCGCCAATATCGACAGCGCGCCTACGACGGCTGAGGCGGGAAAGCCGCCCACGATCAGCTCGTTGACCGTGTAGTTGAGTTTTTTGAACGAGTAACCGAGGTTCCCATGTGCCAGGTTGTCCATGTAATTCAAGTACTGCTTCCACACCGGCAGATCCAGCCCGTATTTCGCGCGGAGGTTTTCCAGAACCTTCGCCGGCACGTTCTTCTGCTCGCTTGGGTTGAACGGGCTGCCCGGAACGGCGTGCATCAGGAAAAACGTCGCGGTTATCAGTATAAGCATCGAAATGCCGGCGGCCGCGAGGCGCTTCAATATATATTTTGCCACGTTGATCCTCCCTTCAGGTTTTTAACGTCACTGCGCGGCCAGAACCCCGCGAACGCGCCGGGTAAATCGCCGGCTTGCGTCCGCGGGGACGGCCCTCTGAGGGAGACGCGTTATTTCGTCGCTACGTCAGCGTACTGGAAGTAAATGTGACCGATGTTGCTCTTTACGATTCCGGTGACCTCCGGTTTGATCAGAACAGGCTCGACCGCGTGCCATATCGGTATTATCGGCATGTCCTCCAGGATCACGCGCTCCGCCTCCCTGAAAAGGTTCATGCGCTTCTCCTGGTCGAGTTCGGTGTCGGCGGTCCTCATAAGACGGTCGAACTCCTTCGCGTTCGGCGTGTCGTACCAGCGCACATCCTTATCGGGGCCTTCCCTGTAGGCCATCCAGAGAAAGAGGTTTGTCTTGGGGTCGTCGTAGTCGCCAGTCCAGCCGTCGCGGCCGGCATCCCAGTCGTTCGTGTCGTAGAGATCCCAGTAGACGGAGGATTCATACGTAGCGACCTCGCTCTGGATGCCGATCTGCTTCCACATGGCCTGCCACGCTTGGGCCATGTCGGTGTCCTCCTGGTTGTTCATCGTGATGATGCGCAATTTCGGAAGCCCCTTGCCGTCCGGATAACCCGCCTCGGCCAAAAGCTTCTTGGCCTCCGCGAGATCCTCATTTATAAGGTCGCCGGCTACGTCGCGGAATTCCTTACCGCCCCAGTGTATGCCGTACGGCACGAGTCCCTGCGCCGAGGTGTGAGGCATTCCAAGGATATCCTTGATGAGAGCCTCGCGGTTTATGGCGAGCGACATGGCCTTGCGCACGCGCGCGTCCTTGATGTTGCCGGTGTGGATCGAGATGTAGTTCGTTCCGATCCTGGGGTATATGACAAGCTCCTTCGTATTCTTGAAAGAACTGATACCTTCGGAGTTGAGGGAGTCGTTGACGTTCAGCTCGCCCTTTCTGTATGCCTCGAGAGCGACAGCGTCATCGGCTATGAAGTTGTAGTTCACCTGGTCGATCTTCACGCTGGCGGTGTCGTAGTAGTGCGGGTTTTTCTCCAGCACTAAGCCGGTCTGCGGGTTCAGGCTCTTGACGCGGAAAGCGCCGTTTCCTACGTATGTGGCCGGTTTTTTGAACCACTCCGGGTCTTTTTTGACGAGTTCCATCTTGTACGGCACGTAGTAGCAGACGACGTCGAGGAAAAACGGCGTCGGGTTCTCCAGTTTTATCTCAAGCGTGTTGTCGTCCAGCGCTTTTATCGCCACGTCCTCTACTTTGCCCTTACCCTGGTTATAGGCTTCCGCGCCCTTGACGAAAAGATAGAGGTCAATACCGGGGGACGCCACTTCGGGAGAGACGCGATGCTTGAATGACGCCTCCCAGTCGCGGGCCGTGAGCGGGGAGCCGTCTGAGAACTTTGCGCCCTTGCGGATTTTGAACGTCCAGGTGAGCCCGTCGTCGCTTATCTTGTACGACTCGGCGTACCCCAATTCGGCTACGCCGTTTTTGCCGATGCGGCCGAGCCCGTCGTAAAGGTTATTGACAAGATAAGAGCCCTTGAGATAGTTGTTCATTATCGGTTCGAGTACGGGCGGAGAGTCGCCGTTCGCGTAGTGGATCACCTTTTTGGGCGCTTCGGCGGCAAACGCGGCGGGCGCGGTAGTAACGGTGAAAATGGCGAACATCAACAGCATTACGGCCAGTGTCTTCTTGCTCATCAGTATTTCCTCCTTCATTTTTAATTAATTTATTCGCTGTTCTCATGAAACACGCCTACATTATCCCGGTCAACCTTTGGAAAATCCTCACCACCTCGCAATTAGGTTTTGTGAAAGCTATTATTGCGGCAACCGGGTTTTTTAAAAAAACAATTTCGAACATTTTAGCAGGGAAAACATTTATGTCAATAACAATTATCCACAATAATTGCGCACGACGCGTTTCCCGTTGTGGTTACCTAATTTAATAATTTTTGAATGTGACTATCCAATTGTCTCATAATGATGAACCCGAGATGATGGGCCGGCGACTCACTCCGCGAATTGGACCGCTCATACACCTCTGTCCTGAGCTGATTCGCTCGCCCGACATCCATGTC
>JAISYM010000102.1 GCA_031269875.1 Synergistaceae bacterium | reverse complement strand
GCTCTGAGGACTGGCGAAATCGACGTCGCAAGCTGGCATGGCCGGCCGCAGGACGTCTTTGACCGCGGCGGGGTGAGAGTGCTGTTTGACGACTATGACGTCTGGAAGACTGTCGGAGGGGCCACTCCGTATTATACAAGAGAGGATTTCATCAAAAAAAATCCGGAAGCTGTACGCGGTTTTGTAAACGCGATTACAAGAGCCAACAACTGGATCAACGCGAATCGCGAAGAAGCGAAAAAGATACAGGCTAAACGGACTGGTGTGAAGCCGGAACAGGTTCAAGTCTTATACTACGCGCCAGACGGCATCATAAAGGAAGATTCTATACAGCAGTGGATAGATATCATGCTTGACTATGGTGAAATCAAGGAACCAATTGACCCGAAACTTGTATTTACAAATGAGTTCAATCGTTTTTATAACGAAAAGTCCGAAAAATAACCGCATACAGCAAAGAACAGGAAATGCTTCCATAACAGGGGCGTATGCGTCTTATAGGCACATTTAACGGGGCGCGGCGCTTGAGGAGGATTTATCATCATGTATGAAACTTTAGTCTTGGAAAAAAGCGGGATCGAGGGTATCGGCAGCGAACATTTGCCGGAGGATGCGGTGCTGGGTAGGTTGAATCAAAATATAGTCATAGAGAACGTCAGCCGCGTCTATAACATCAAGCGCGGCAGGAAAAAAGAACGTTTCGTCGCTATAGAAAATTTCAACCTCGAGGTGAGAAATGGCGAATTTCTGACTATTGTGGGTCCCAGCGGCTGCGGAAAATCGACGCTCTTGGATCTGTTAGCGGGACTCAGTCAACCTGATACCGGGAGCATATTCATAGACGGTAAAAAGGTCACCGGCCCGGCGTTGGACAGAGGACTC
This sequence comes from Synergistaceae bacterium, assembly GCA_031269875.1. Classification (GTDB taxonomy): domain Bacteria; phylum Synergistota; class Synergistia; order Synergistales; family Synergistaceae; genus JAIRNC01. Next base: position 8,922 of record JAISYM010000102.1, on the reverse strand, counting down.
GTAATGCAAGGTTACGCGCTCTTTCCTTGGAGAACGGTCAGCAAAAACATACAGTTCGGCCTCGAACTCCAAAAGGTGGGAAAAGAGGAGCGCACCCGTATAGCGCAGGAATATTTGAGGCTTGTGGGCTTATCCGGCTTCGAGGACAGGTTTCCGCACGAACTCTCTGGAGGGATGAAACAGAGGGTCGCTATAGCGCGCGCGCTCGCGTACAACCCTAAAGTCCTCCTTATGGACGAGCCCTTTGCCGCTGTGGACGCGCAAACGCGTGAATTGCTGCAGGAAGAACTGCTTCGCATATGGGAAAAAACGCACAAAACTATTATTTTCATAACGCACAGCATTGAAGAAGCGGTTTTTCTAGGTCAGCGGGTAGCCGTTATGACAATTGATCCGGGCTCCGTAAAAGATGTGATAGACGTCGATCTCCCGGTCCCGAGAAAATCGGGAGACGTGAAAAATTCTCCGCACTTCAACTGGACAGTACATAAAGTGTGGAAATCACTGCACAACGAGGAGGATGAGCCGCGGATACATGGAGCCGAAGATTGTGGCGACGGTATCGAGAAAATATACCTGGATACGGCTTTATGAAGCGGAGGTTTGACACATGCCGAGGAAAATAGCTATTGGCAGCACTGACGGCGTCAATATCGACACGCACTTTGGGAAAACGGAGGTTTTCCACATTTATGAGATACCGGGTGATGGAGAGGCTGGAGAGCCGGTGCTTGTCGAAAAGCGCGTCGTGCGGCAAAAAACGGCGGACGCCTGTTCCCATGCGGATATCGGCGGTATCATCGAAAAACTAGGCGACACTGAGGCCGTATTGGTGAGTCATATAGGGAACCACGCGGCCGGGCTGCTGGCTGCCGAAGGGATAACCTCAGTTGCTGTCAGCTGTTCGGTAGAACGAGCCGTCAAGCGTTACGCCAAGAGGGGGAGGCTCTTGCAGCCATCTGTACCCGAACATGACGATGAGTATTCCCCTAAACGAGAAGATTGTCCGATGCGGGCCATGAAGCAAAATATACTCTCACTCGACGCATGAACGAGTAAAAGATTTATTTAGGGGAGGGGAGCGTTTGCGCGACGCGCTCCCCTCCCGGCGCGTCACTTTCCGAGCAGCATGAGACAGATAACGCTGTCCCCATCGTTCAGAGAGAGTTCGCGCTTGATATCGGCCTCCTTGATGGAGTGGATATATCGCGCGCCGAGGCCCATCGCCGCGGCGGCGAGATACACGTCCTGTGTCATGGCGCCAACGGCAACGGCCGAGAATTGAAGTTTCAGTGAATCGTTCTTTACGGCTGAGAGGGATTCTATGTTTGCCACAAAGATAAGGGAGCATGGCGCGGAGGCTACGAAGTTTTGCAATCCTAAATTTGCGCGGATATCTTTCTTTGATATATCTGCCAAAGAGTGCGTCTTCCAGTCGTAGCGGAATACGCCGGACGGGAGGGCGGCGTAAACGTCCACGTATGGCGGGAGCCCTCTGTCCATCGGCACCACCCAGCCTTTTTCGCCCCGGTTCAGCCCAGTTGCCGCCCACAGGACGTTCGACAGCTCCGCGTCGGAAGGGTCCGCGGTCGGGAAGTCCCCGCCGGGCGCCGACTGCCTTTTTTTAAGCGCCTCGAACAGGCCCATTCCGCCGCTCGTCTGAGGGGCAGGCAGTTTTTTGTCCGCCCATGCCGCCGTTGCCGAAATTCCCGCTAGCAGGGCAGACGCGATAAGGGCCGCAAGAAACAAGGTCGACGTAAATCTTTTCATGTTATTACCTCCTGATTGGGCAAAAGTTTTATAACGCGCCCAAATTTTACATCTTTCGTAAGTGATAGGCAATGTGATTCGATTCGACAAATACCTCTGGGAAAAATTATTAATAAATCAAGTCCGTGCGCCTCAATTATATCTGTTATTATGTGATATTCAGTGTAGATGTCGCTTATTATAATTTTATCATGTTCAGAAAGAATTGTTTGACATAATTAACACGGAGATGTATTATCCATCTCGTCAACTTTGGCGCATAGTTGGGCTTAGCGGAGCGCCCCGCTGTTTATCGGTTTTCACAAACTTAATACCAGGCGTCTGGCAGCCAAAATCCTGCCGCGAAGGAAGCGTGCAAAGATTTGGATCCTTGTTTTGTGTGCCTATACTGATGATTATGTGAGGTGATTTGACATTTTGAGAAGGAATATTTTTATCGCCGTCTTTTTTTTAACGTGCTTGTCCATGCTTATTATGCCCAAGTTAGCCGGAGCCGCGCAGTACGAATCGTGGAACGCGATAATAGACCAGATGCACATTGCGCTCGACAATGCGTTAGACGCGTATAACAAGAACGACGCGGACGCGGCTAAGGATTTTGTGAATGACGCTTACTTCGGCTATTACGAGAAGGAGGGCGTGGAGCGCGCCGTTCTGTCGTACATATCCGGCAAGAGAGCCTCGACCGTCGAGTACCAGTTCAGCGTGATAAAGAGGCAGATGACGGAGGGGATGTCGGTCTCTGAGGTAAAAGCGTCGCTCGACTCGCTGAAAAAAATGCTGAGAGAGGACGCCAATAGTTTGGACGGCAAGGAAGAGAGCTCCGTGGGCGTATTTTTGGCCTCTTTAGTGATCATCCTCCGCGAGGGTTTCGAGGCGATACTCGTGATAGCCGCGATCGCCGCGTACCTCATCCGCTCCGGCAACGCGAGTAAGACCAGGGTCGTCTATGGCGGCGGGATCGCGGCTCTCCTAGCTAGCGCACTCGCGGCCTACGCGCTGCAGTACGTATTCGAGGTGAGCGGCGCGAACCAGGAGATACTGGAGGGCGCGGCAATGCTTTTGGCGGTGGTCGTACTCTTTTTCGTCAGCAATTGGATGGTTTCGAAGGCTGAGGCCGAGGCGTGGAAGCAGTACATCGAGGGCAAGGTCCAATCGGCGATGGAGACGGGGAGCGCGTTCGCGCTATGCGCGGCGGCGTTCTTGGCGGTTTTCAGGGAAGGGGCGGAGACGATACTCTTCTATCAGGCCCTACTCGCCGAGACTTCGACCTACGTTAACATGATATGGATCGGGTTTGGCGTCGGCTGCGTCGCGCTCGTGGCGATATTCCTCCTCGTGCGTTACGGCTCGCTCGTCATTCCCATCAAGCCCTTCTTCATGGGGACGAGCATCCTGATGTACATCATGTCGGTGGCCTTCGCCGGCGGCGGCGTAAAGGAGCTCCAGGAGGCCGACGTGATCAGCGTCACCCCGGTAGGATTCGTCCAATCGGTAGATATCCTAGGTATTTACCCAACCGTTGAGACTATAATTCCGCAGGTAGTCCTCTTAGCCCTGGCGATAGGCTCGATCATCCACTATCGTGCAAAGGGGCGCAGGGCACGCGCGGCGGCATAGCCCAAGGGTTTGGGATAAAATACAAACTCAAATTTTTAGGGGGTTTTATAGCAATGAAGAAATATTGTACGTACGCGGGCTCTTTCACTGTTTGCAAGGTTCTGTTCCTGTCGCTGATCGTGCTGTTGGCGGCGCTGTCCACGGCCGGATACGCGGCCGCTCCGGCGCCGGGTGAGGCCACTGCCGGTTTCGAGGAGTTCCCGCTAGGGGACGACCATGTCGTGGGGCCACTGAACATAGCTGGCGTTTATTTTCAGCCGGTCGATATGGAGCCGGCGGGTATGGGCGGCATCCCCGCGTCGCAGGCCGACATGCACCTGGAGGCTGACATATCGGCGGCAGAGGGGAACGAGCTGGGTTACGGCGCAGGGGATTTCGTCCCTAACCTGACCGTCAAGTACCGCGCGCAGAAGAAGGGCAGCACAAAGGTCATCGAGGGGAACTTCATGCCGATGAGCGCATCCGACGGCCCACACTACGGAAACAACGTCAAGCTCGATGGCGCTGGGCTCTACAAGATCACGTTCATCATCGAGAACCCCGAGAAGCAGGGCTACTTGCTGCACGTCGACAAGGAAACAGGCGTGACGGGGCGTTACTGGACGAAGCCCATCGAGGTTTCGTGGGACTTCGACTACATCCCCAGGGCATGGTAACGGCGGCCGGATCCTTTTTTTGAAAAATCAAAGGCCTAAACAGCCGGAGGATATTGGACTCCTCTATCCTCCGGCGCGGTAAAAGGAGTAAAAAAGTCCCGCGCCTTATTAGGCGTGGGCTATTACTGACTTTTATAGATAAGCGTCCGAGAAAGCGATATCGGGCAAGGCCGGCTGTCCGGCGTGTCCGGTCGCTTGACGTGATTTTAGGGAGAACGCGATGCTGGAGTATATTATAAAGATAACGATAAATTCCCTTTATCTGGTCATTCCGCTTTCGTTGCTTTATGCTTTTTCGAACAGGGCGAATCGATTCAATGCCGGGAAAACATTATATCGCGGTTTGGCGCTGGGATTCGTCCCAGCCCTTATTTACGCCGTAGTCAAGCGCAACACAGCTTTCGGAGTGAGGGAGTATTACGACCTCGGGGTGTTCGTCCCGATGTTCGTGTCCGGCTTGGTACTGCTCTGCCTGCTCTTTCGGGCGGCGGGATACGTCCGCGAACCTCTGCCGAAAAACTTGCCCGACGCGGCAAACTCGGGCGGCAAGGCGCTCTTTCTTCTGTCGTTCTGCTTCACAGCGCTAGCTTCGGCGGCGCTCTTTCCGAACATACTGCTTTATCCATTCGAGTTCACCGTCGGAATGGACAATATTTTCAACACAGAATTTCTGTTCAAGGTCATAGGCTACTCAACCGGCCTGCTGATCGCGGCGCTCGCCGGGACCGCGATTTACAAGGCGGCGTCCGCCGCGGGCGGGCGGCTCCTCTTAGCGGCGGCGTCCGTCTCGATCCTTGTCCTCGACGTGAAAACAGCGCTCACGATCACTCAGATATTGCTGGGGCGCAATATGATTCCACGCTACAGGCTGCTCACGCGAAGCGTAATATGGACGCTGACGCACGTAAATTTCTTCCTGTTCGCCATGATGGCGATAGCGGCGGCGACGGCGGTTTTGCAGTACATACGAGTCAAGTCCGCTAAGCCGGCCGGTGAAAACCCCGCGCTCGTGCGGCGCGCGATGTACGCGGCGCGAAAGCAGGTCCGCGTATGCGTAACGGCGGTACTCGCGGTCGCGGTATCGCTCCTATTCGTAACCGTCGGCGCGACGTACAGCAACAGGCGGGTCGAGCTGTCACCGCCCGTAGAACTTCCGGCGCAGGACGGCAGAATCGTGATCCCGCTTGAAAGGGTGAACGATGGGAACCTCCACCGGTTCGTCCATAAGGCCGAAAGCCTCTCCCAGATGATAGACGTCCGCTATATCGTGATCAAGAAGAACGACACCGCCTACGGGGTGGGGCTGGATGCGTGCGACGTCTGCGGGCCTTCAGGCTACTACGAGCGGAAGGGGCAGGTCGTCTGCATCCTCTGCGACGTGGTGATGAACAAGGCCACGATCGGCTTGCCCGGTGGATGTAACCCGGTGCCGCTGAAATTTGAAATATCGGAGGGCAATTTGATCATAATGACGCAAGACCTCGCCGACGAGGCGCGCAGGTTCTGACGTTTTAATTGTTCTTTTTTAAGGAGGCTATATAGGGATGTTCTTTCGGATGTTGACAGGCGCGCTCCTGCGGCAGCGGGGACGGATGGCGATGATAGCGCTGACGATGGCTCTTGGGGCGTCGATCTGCACGGCCATGCTCAACGTCATGTTCGACGTAGGGGACAAGGTGAACCAGGAGCTCAAGTCCTACGGGGCGAACCTTGCCGTGGTGCCGCGCGGCGCTTCCTTTCTGGGCGATCTGTACGGCGAGGCGGGTGATGCAGGCGGGGGCGGCGGTGCGGATAAATACTTGGCGGAAAGTGAGCTGCCTAAGATGAAGACGATATTTTGGGCGTTCAACATAGTCGATTTCGCGCCGTATCTGGAGTCGAACGCCCTGATAAAAGGCGGTGGCAAGACCGTCCAGGCGCCCGTCCTTGGCACGTGGTTCGACAAGAAGTTCGACGCTCCTACGGGCGAGTCTGTGCAAACCGGGATGGGCAGGATGAAATCGTGGTGGGACGTAAAAGGCGCGTGGGCGGAGGACGGCAGCCCGTGCTGCGAGGCGTCGGGCATGATCGGCGCGAACCTGGCGTCGAAGCTCGGCGTAGGTCCGGGCGACAAGGTCTCCGTCTCCGACAAAGGCGAGGACAAGGTGACGATAGCCGGCGTATTCCACAGCGGCGGCGCGGAGGACGACAGCCTCTTCGTCCCTCTTTGGCTCGCCCAGCGCATATCGGACAGGCAGGGGCTTGTCAGCAGGGTAGAGGTGAGCGCGCTCACCACACCGGAGAACGATTTAGCGAGGCGCGCGGCGAGGGATCCGAACAGCCTCTCGCGCCATGAGTGGGATACCTGGTACTGCACGGCGTACATCAGCTCGATAGCCTACCAGATAGAGGAGGTCATCAGCAACGCGCGCGCGAAGCCAGTGTTGCAGGTGGCGGAGTCGGAGGGCGCGATCCTTCAAAAGACGCAGCTGCTGATGATCCTCTTGACGGCCTTGAGCCTCTCGTGCGCGTCGCTTGCTATATCGAACCTCGTCACTGCGAGCGTGATGGAGAGGAGCGCGGAGATAGGCCTGATAAAAGCCGTCGGAGCATCCTCATTTGAAGTGTCCGCCCTCATAATTACGGAGACGATGATAACAGCGCTCCTGGGCGGGGCGTTTGGTTACTTCGCCGGGCTGGGGTTCGCACAGTTGATCGGCCATACGGTATTCGGATCGGCAATCGAAGTCCGGCTTCTTGTCATCCCGCTCGTGACGCTCCTTACCGTGACGGTCGCGCTCGCGGGGAGCCTGCCCGCCATAAGGCTCCTGCTGTCGTTGCGCCCGGCGGAGGTCTTACATGGCAGATAGCGCGGTGATTTTGAGATGACAAATCGCAGGATGTTCTTCAAGATGCTCGTGAGTTCCCTGGTGCGCCGCAGGTCGCGCCTCTTGGCCGCGCTTTGCGCCGTCGCCATAGGCGGGACGGTCCTTTTGGGAATGGCGTCGATAAGTTACGATATACCGCGCCAGATGGGGCGGGAATTCAGGAGTTACGGGGCTAACATGGTGCTCGTGGCCTCAGGCGAGGAGGCGCTGCTTGGCCTCGGTGACGCCGAAAAGGCCGCTGGTCTGATCCCTTCCGCGTCCTTAGTCGGCATGACGCCATACCGATATGAAATGGTCAGGGTCAACATGCAGGGATATACGGCTGTCGGGACGGTCTTTGAGAACGCGAGGAAGACCAGCCCTTACTGGAGCGTCACGGGCGAATGGCCTGCCGCTGAGGGCGAAATACTGATTGGTTCCGATATTGCCGAGTTCACCGGGCTGGCCCGCGGATCGTCGATCACGATTACGGGCAGGGCGAGCGACGGCACCCGCTTCAGCCGCGACGTGACGGTGTCGGGCGTCGTCCGCTCCGGCAGTGTCGAGGACGGTTTTATCATCATGTCGCTTCCCGATCTGGAAGCGCTGATGGGCAGCTCCGGTGTCGCGGATATGGCCGAGCTGAGCATTGCCGGGACGGAGGCTGAGCTAGACGCGATAGCCTCGTCTATAAAGGCGGGCGTGCCGGAGGTTTTGCCGCGCCTCGTAAAGCGTGTCACTCAATCGGAAGCGACCGTCCTGTCGAAGCTTCAGGCGCTTGTCGTCATAGTTTCGGCGGTCGTGTTGGTTTTGACAATGATATGCGTGGCGACGACGATGATGACGGTAGTGATGGAGCGCAGGCGCGAGATTGGGTTGAAGAAGGCCATTGGCGCCGAGAATCGGAGCATAGCGAAGGAATTTCTTGGGGAAGGGGTTCTCCTGGGTTTCTTGGGCGGCGTGCTGGGGACGATATTCGGCTACATATTCGCCCAGACGGTCTGCGTAAACGTGTTTGGGCGCGGGATAATCCTCGACTGGAAGCTCCTGCCCCTGACGATTATAGTTTCCATAGCCGTGACTGTGTGCGCGTGCCTCCTGCCGGTGCGGAGGGCGGTCGAAGTGGAGCCGGCCCTCGTGCTGCGCGGTGAATGACAAGGAGATGTAACGGGATGAACATACTCGAACTGAACGATATTTCGATGGTATACGGGCAAGTCAGGGCGCTTTCTAACGTGAGCATGTCTGTCGAGCAGGGGGAGTGGCTTGCCATAATGGGCCCCTCTGGGTCGGGCAAGACGACTATGATGAACATTATCGGCTGTATGGGCAAGCCTACGAGCGGTTCCGTCCTGTTGGACGGGGAAGAGCTGTCAAAGCTCTCGTCCGCGGAACTGACCGCGATCCGCCGCGATAAAATCGGCCTGATATTTCAGCAGTTCCACCTCATAAGCTATCTGACCGCTCTGGAGAACGTGATGGTAGCGCAGTACTACCACAGCATGACCGACGAGCCTGAAGCTCTCAAGGCCCTGGAGCGCGTTGGCTTGGCAGGCAGGGCGAAACACCTCCCGAGCCAGCTCTCCGGCGGCGAACAGCAGAGGGTCTGCATAGCCCGCGCGCTGATAAACTACCCTAGGCTCATACTCGCGGACGAACCGACCGGCAACCTGGACGAGACGAACGAGCGCGTCGTGCTCGACATCCTGCGAGGCCTCCATGACGCCGGAACAACGATAATCGTCGTCACTCACGATCCTGAAGTGGCCTTCGAGGCTGATCGCACGATTTACCTGGAACACGGCAGAATCGCGCAGGTCGTCAAGAAGACGGACGAACCGAGTCTAGTGAGCGCGGAGGAGTTCAGCCTGTCACGCGGCGGCTGAAGCGTCCGCGTGACAATCAGCTTTATGACTATCCAATTGTCTCATAATGATGAACCCGAGATGATGGGCCGGCGACTCACTCCGCGAATTGGACCGCTCATACACCTCTGTCCTGAGCTGATTCGCTCGCCCGACATCCATGTC
>JAISYM010000009.1 GCA_031269875.1 Synergistaceae bacterium | reverse complement strand
TCAGGTCAGGAAGGATCTCTCTTATTTCGGCGAGATCGGAAAAAGAGGCGTAGGTTACCAGGTCGGCAAACTGCGCGATTACATCGCCGATATACTGTCGTTCCCCAGGGTTTGGCGGCTGGCCTTGGCCGGCGTCGGCAATATGGGTTCGGCTCTTTTGAGCAACGCGGCGTTCAGGGGTCCGAAGATAACCTTCGAAGCGCTCTTTGACGCCGACCCGGAGAAAGTCAACCGCGAAATATCAGGCGTTCGATGTTGGCACTACACTGAAATGCCAAAGGTGATGAGCGAACTTCGGATAGAGGTGCTTATACTAACGGTTCCGGCGAAAGCCGCGCAGCAGTGCGTTGACTTAGCCGTCTCTTCGGGCGGTCTGAAAGGCGTGCTCTCGCTTACGCAGAGCCCCCTCACGATCCCGCCGGATATACTGTTAGCGCGCGTCGACATACTTGCCGGACTCGAAAAACTTCTCTTTTTCCTTAAACAGGCATACCCACATACGGACGTTTGAGCGGTCTTTTTAAATTTTTCACACAAATGTGTAAAATCTTCTATAGTCATGTTAAAATGTTTCACGTTTGCGTAAAGGCCGCGGCGCCTTTTAAACTAATTTGGGCAGTATGTCCGACAGGAGGGTTTTTTTTGTTGCATCCGCAGGATTTGACAGGGCTTTTTGGCGCGCTGCCGGCTTTTGCCGCCGAGGGCGCGGCACCGCAACAACAGGGCAGTTGGATGAGCATTCTCCCGTTTGTGGTGATTATGCTAGGCTTCTTTTTCTTCACATCGCGCTCGCAGAAGAAAAAGCAGAAGGCACACGAGAAGATGCTGTCCGAGATCGCACCGGGCGATACCGTAATCAGCGCCGGCGGTTTCTTTGGGCGCGTCAACGCCATACTGGAGGACTCATTTATCATCGAAATCGCCGACGGCGTGAAGGTTCGAATACTCAAGACCTCCATAACGGGAAAGAGGGACGCCGCCGGGAACAGGCAGAAGCCGGTCCGGCCCAGGAAGAAGAAGCGGCGTCCGATCGACCGGCCGGAAGGGACGGAGCCCACCACTCAAAACGGCGAAGCCGTATCCGCCGCGGATGACAAGCGTCCGCCGGAAGAGGTAACCATAGACGAGAGCGAAGCCCTGATTGACGCTCCCGCTCTCCCGGACGGGGCGGAAAAAGCGGAGAGCGAAACGGGCGGCAAGTAGAGCGGCGTAAATTCCAGGAGGCGTATGTAATGCTTAAAAGGGACAAGTTAAGATTGGGTTTGATAGGTATTGTACTGATTCTGACGGCTCTGGCCGTCTTCCCCATCGAGGGGCGGGTGAAACTCGGGCTCGACCTCAAGGGGGGCGCGCACATAATTCTCTTGGCAAAGGGAACGGATCAAGCTCCGGTGGACTCGAACAGCATTGACAGCCTGATAGCTGTTTTGCGCAACAGGATCGATCAATATGGCATAGTAGAGCCGCAAATTCAGCGCGAGGGCATCGACCGCGTGGCGATCGACCTTCCAGGCGTCGAGGATCCGGACGCGGCGCTGGAACTTTTAGGCCGCACGGCAGTGCTGGAGTTTAGGCAGGTCGTCGAGGCGGGCCCCTCGATGCCGCCGCCTGTAGAGCGCAGGAATTACAAGAACGATGACGACTACAACAGGGCCATGCAAAACATCGCGAGCCTCAACGCGCAGTCTGAGCTTAGGATTCAGGAGTTCGAGGAGAAGGCGAAGTCCGACGACTCCGTCATAACGGCAAGGGGCGAGAACGGCGAAGTATATCTGCTGGGAGAGTTGTACGTGACCGGAAAGGATTTAGTGGACGCCTTCCCGACCCGGGACGAGCTGCAAAAGCCGGCTGTATCCCTCAGATTCAACAGCGAGGGCGCAAGGTCCTTCGAGAGTGCGACAGAGGTCAATATAGACAAGCAGATCGCCATTGTGCTCGACGGTATCGTCATATCCGCCCCGGTAGTCCGCACGAGGATAAGCGGCGGCGAAGCGCAGATTTCGGGTAATTTCACTTATGACGAGGCACTGCGCCTGTCCGTGATGCTTCGCGCGGGCAATCTGCCGCTGGAGGTCGAGGTCCTGGAGAATCGATCAGTCGGCCCCACGCTGGGAGAGGACTCGATCAACGCCGGCGTCCGTTCCGGCCTGATCGGAGGCGCGCTGGTGGTCGTATTCATGGTCATTTATTACGGCTTTTTAGGGATAGCTGCCGACATTGCCATGACAATTTCGATGCTCATGCTAGTCGCCATCATGATCATGCTGAAGACAACCCTCACCCTTCCGGGCATTGGCGGCATCATACTCACGATAGGCATGGCCGTCGACGGCAACATACTCATCTACGAACGCATGAGGGAGGAGTCCCGCTCCGGGAAGACGATCATGGCGGCGCTCGACTCTGGGTTCCGCAAAGCGCTTGTCGTAATACTCGACTCGAACATTACGACGCTTATCGCGGCAGCCGTCCTCTTCTACTTTGGTTCCGGCCCGGTTCGCGGCTTCGCGGTCACGCTCAGTTTGGGCGTTTTGACCTCGATGTTCGGCAACATCATCGTGACGCGCGCGCTCTTGCAAATTATGCTTCGCGTGCGAAAGAACATAGTTCTTTAACGGGCTTTGCGGAGGAGATTTAAAAATTATGACTACTTTTGACGCTTCTAAAATCAATCTGCCCTTTATGAAATACCGTATGGCCGCAATCGTCATCAGCGCGGTCCTTGTGTTGTCCAGCCTCTGCCTTCTTGCCGTAAAAGGCCTCAACTACAGCGTTGACTTTACCGGCGGCGTGTCGATGCAGATCGAGTTCGAGAACCCTGTAAATGTTGCTGAAATCAGGAACACACTCTCCGAAATGGGACAGGGACAGGCTACGATACAGGCTTACGACGAAAAAAACGTGCTGGTGCGCTATCAGGACTCATCTGATGATCTGCGCAGACAGATTGTCAGCTCTCTGGAGAAAGAGCACGGCGAGCTCACCGTCAAGCAGGTGGACGACGTAGGGCCGGTCGTGGGCGGCGAGCTGCGCAAACAGGCTTTCATCGCTGTTACGGTCTCCATAATCGCAATACTGCTCTACATGGCGGTTCGCTTCCAACCGCGCTTCGGCGTAGTTGCCGTTCTCTCGCTGGTTCACGACTCCATAATTATGCTCGGCGCTTACAGCCTGACGGGAAGGGAGATATCCACATCCTTCATAGCGGCGGTTCTGACCGTCATCGGCTACTCCCTGAACGACTCAATAGTCGTCCTCGACCGCATCCGCGAGAACTGGCCGCAGATGCGCTCAAAAGGTATACTGGAACTCGTGAACAACTCGATCAATCAGACGCTGTCGCGCACGATCAACACCTCGCTCACGACACTATTGCCCGTACTCGCCATGTTCTTCTTCGGCGGAGAGGTCATATCGAACTTAGCTTTCGCGTTCCTGATCGGAATAGCGGTTGGCACGTACAGCTCCATTTACGTCGCCAGCTCGCTTTTGGCCGAGTGGTTCTTAAGAAAACCTGTTAAAAAATAGCATCCTCCCGCAACATCGAGGCCTCAGCCGCTCTATATCGAGGCCTCGATGCCCTTTTTTAATGACAGCCGCGTTTTAGTATAAATTCTTACCCGAATATCCGAGTATAAAATCATAATGGCTTAACGGAGTGTGACAATTATGAGTAGTAATAGCAAGGCAAGAGAACAGTGGGGCAGTCAAGTCGGGTTTATACTCGCCGCTGCCGGTTCGGCAATAGGTCTTGGCAATATCTGGCGGTTTCCGTACCTCGTGGGAATGAATGGAGGCGCCGCGTTCGTGATTATTTACATAGCGATAGCGGTCACGGTGGGATTGACCGTCATGCTGACGGAGTTCTGCCTGGGGCGCGCGTCTCAAAAGGGTTCCGTAGGCGCGTTCAAGCGGCTTGCGCCAAACAAGTTCTGGCGCGTCTTCGGCTGGTTGGGGCTCTTGGCGGGCGGTTTTATAATCCTCTCTTATTATGGCGTAATCGCCGGCTGGACGGTCAAGTACATGTTCGGCTCCTTTACCGGTCTTATGGGTCAGGCGGCGGGCGGCGGCAGCGGCGACTACCTGAACGCCTTCCTTGCCGACAGCAAGTCGGTCATCGCGTATCAGGTCGGGGTAATGGCGGTGACTGTCATAATCGTGGCGTGCGGCGTCGGCAAGGGTATCGAGCAATCCTGCAAATACATGATGCCCGGTCTCTTTATCGTCCTGTTGATACTGATCGCCCGCTCCGTAACTCTGCCCGGCGCCGAGGCGGGGCTTGAATTTTACCTCAAGCCGGACTTTTCCAAGCTATCGGGGAAGACCCTTATCGACGCGCTTGGGCAGGGATTTTTCTCACTCTCTCTCGGAATGGGCATAATGATAACGTATGGAAGTTATTTATCCAAGAGTGAGAATCTGCCGAAGTGCGCTCTCTTGGTGTTCATCCTCGACACGCTGGCGGCCACGTTAGCCGGACTCGCGATATTTCCCGCGCTCTTCGCGATGGGCATGGAACCGGCTCAGGGTGTCGGCCTCACGTTCGTCACGCTTCCGGGCGTATTTGCCCAGATGCCGGCGGGCGCGTTCTTCTCGTTCCTGTTCTTCCTCCTCTTATTCTTGGCGTCCCTGACTTCGATGATGTCGCTCCTCGAGGTGTCCGTTACATTTTTAATGGACGAGTTCAAAATGGGCCGCGTGAAGGCCGCTCTCTCCTCGGGCTCGGTGATCACGATCCTGGGCATTCCGTCAGCCTACTCTCTGTCCGGGAACCTGAAGGTTTTTGGCATGTCATTTTTCGACTTTATGGACTATATCTCCAACAACATTATGATGCCGATAAACGCGATTGGGATCTGCCTTTTCGCCGGCTGGATCTGGACGGAAAAACTGCGGGAGGAAATCACGAACAACGGCCTCATCAGATTCGCGGTACAGCCCGTATGGATCACGTCCGTCAAAATCTTCGCACCGGCGGCAATCGCCGTAATCCTTGCCAGCGGGGCAAACTGATAATATAAATTATGTCTATACAAGTGTCTCATGTAATGAGATGACGGGCCGACGAACGAACGCAGCGAATTGGCGGCCGACATGGATGTCGGGCGAGCGAATCAGCTCAGGACAGAGGTGTATGAGCGGTCCAATTCGCGGAGCGAGTCGCCGGCCCGTCATCTCGGGTTCATCATTTGGATAGTCATAATATAAATAAGCAAAGAGCGAGCGCACCAGCCGGGCGCTCGCTCTTTGCTTATGCCTCTGTATTCATATCGGCTTGGTTTAGTCGAAGTCGCCCATGCCGCCCATGCCGCCCATACCGCCGGGCATACCTGGGGTTGAATCCTTCTTCTCCGGCTTATCCGCCACGAGAACGTCGGTGGTCAGGATCATGGCCGCGATGGAACCCGCGTTCTGAACGGCGCTCCTCGTCACCTTTACAGGGTCGATGATTCCGGCTTTGACCATGTCAACGTACTCGCCCTTCGCGGCGTCGAGACCTTCGCCCTTCTTGAGGGTCGTGATCTTCTCGACGACTACATCGCCCTGGAGGCCGGCGTTCGAGGCTATCAGGTGCAGCGGCTCCGTCAGCGCCCTGCGGACGATCGTTGCGCCCGTCTTGAGATCGCCTTCGAGGTCGAAGATGAACTTGTCGAGTGGATCGAGGCACTTTACGAGCGCGACGCCGCCGCCGGCGACGATGCCCTCTTCAACAGCGGCGCGGGTCGCGTTCAACGCGTCCTCGATGCGGTGCTTCAGCTCTTTCTGCTCCGTCTCCGTCGCGGCGCCGACCTGGATAACAGCCACGCCGCCGACGAGTTTCGCCAGGCGCTCCTGGAGCTTCTCCTTGTCGTACTCGGATGTGGAATCCTCCAGCTCCTTGCGGATCTGGGCGGCACGGTCCTTTATCGCCTGCGGGTCGCCGGCGCCTTCCACTATCGTCGTCTCTTCCTTGCCGATGCGTACCCTCTTCGCCTTGCCGAGCATTGAGAGATCGGCGTTGTCGAGCTTGAGGCCGATGTCCTCGCTGATCACGCGAGCGCCGACGACGGTAGCGATATCCTGAAGCATGGCCTTGCGACGGTCGCCGAAGCCGGGAGCCTTGACCGCAACAACCTGCAAAATACCGCGCAGTTTGTTGACCACGAGCGTGGCAAGCGCTTCGCCCTCTACGTCCTCAGCGATGATGAGGAGAGGCTTGCCGGTCTGGACGACCTTCTCGAGTACGGGAAGCATATCCTTCACGTTCGAGACTTTGCCCTCGACGATGAGAATGTTAGCGTCGTCGAGCGACGCCTCCATGCGATCCGGGTTCGTGATCATGTACGGGCTGATGTAGCCCTTGTCGAACTGAAGTCCCTCTACCATCTCGAGGGCTGTTCCGACGGACTGGCTGTCCTCTACGGTGATAACGCCGTCCTCGCCGACCTTCTCCATAGCCTGAGCGATCAGTTCGCCTACCGCTTTGTCGTTCGCGGAGATCGCGGCGACCTGAGCGATCATCTCATGCTCCTTAACCGTAACGGACTGAGCCTTCAGCTCGTCCACCACGAGGTCGACGGCCTTCTCGATGCCGCGGCGAAGCTGCATTCCGTTAGCGCCGGCGGCAACGTTCTTGATGCCCTCGCGTATCATGGCGCGCGCTACGACAGTAGCGGTGGTCGTGCCGTCTCCTGCGATATCGTTCGTCTTGGACGCAACTTCCTTGAGAAGCTGCGCGCCCATATTCTCGTAGGGATCCTCCAGCTCTATCTCCTTGGCGATCGTGACGCCGTCGTTTGTGATGGTGGGAGATCCGAACTTCTTCTCCAGAACGACATTGCGGCCCTTAGGACCAAGCGTAATCCCGACCGTGTCGGCAACTTTATTGATACCGCGCTCCATCGCGCGGCGAGCTTCCTCTTTGAAAAGCAGAACTTTAGCCATTTATATTTCCTCCTTAATTTTTATTATTAACTTAAACAGGCAGTTTAGTTCTCTATGACCGCCAGGACATCGCGCTCGCTCAGAACAAGGTAATCTTCGCCGTCGAGCTTGACCTCGGTGCCGGAGTACTTGCTGTAAATAACGCGGTCGTCGACCTTGAGATCCATCGGCTGCCTCTTGCCGTCGTCATTGACCTTTCCTGCGCCGACAGCTACCACTATACCCTCGATCGGCTTTTCCTTTACGGTGTCCGGCAAGACAAGGCCGCCTTTCGTCATTTCCTCGTGAGGAGCCGCCTTCACTACGACGCGATCACCCAATGGCTTCAGTTTCATACATACAACCTCCTTAAATAATTGTGGACTTATTTTGTGTTAGCACTCACTCTGATCGAGTGCTAAATATTACAGAGAAAGTTTATCCTCCTTAATCTCAATTCTCAACCCTTTGTAATTCCAAATAATGTCCGAAATTGTATAATATCTTTGATTATTTCGTTATTACGCGATTTTTCTGCGAGGTGTATTATTTCCCTGAAACGCGCGGCACTTTGGGATAGGTTGTATGTATAATGTGCGTCCTGGAAGTTGGTGATCGATCATTGTACGTTTAGGACAAAATTTTCTGAAAGACAAGTCTGTCGCGGTGTGGATGACGGAGCGGGCCGCTCTCACGTCCTCCGACAGGGTGCTTGAAATCGGACCGGGCAAAGGGATGCTCACAAATGAGATACTGAAGTCGCCCTGCGCGCGCTTGGACGCGGTCGAGTTGGATCAGGGGCTCCGGGGGGCGCTCGAACCGATAGCGCGGCGCGACAACAGATTATCGCTCTATTGGGGCGACGCGGCGCAATTCGATTACTCGATGCTTCTGCCGCCGCCCACTCACGTCATAGCGAACCTGCCGTACCACATCACGACGCCTGTCATCTGGGCGCTCTTAGAAAGATTCGGGCCGGACGGGCCCCGCTTCATGCTACTTATGGTACAAAGAGAAGCCGCGGAGAGACTCGCCTCCGGAGCCGCGTCGCGCGAAAGCTGCCCCCTCGGTATAACGCTGTCCGCGATGGGAGTGATTTCGTCTCCGCGCCAAGTGCCGCGCAGCGCGTTCAGTCCGGCCCCAGGGGTTGACTCCTCGATACTGGAAATAAGGCTAGGCAATGAGCTTGGCGGCCAAAACAACGTGTATTGGTACCCAAACGACAGAAAGTGGCGGCGGCTTCTGGCGGGATCGTTCGCGCAAAGGCGCAAGACGCTCGTGAACATCTGGGCCGGTTCGTTCGGAATGCCGAAGGAGCAGGCCGCCGGGATACTGGCCGCCCACTCCCTGCCTCCGCGCTCGCGCCCGGAGGAGCTGCCGCTTGACGCGTGGCTGGCTCTCCTCCATGATGAAAAATTTTCAAGCCTTGTGTAAAGCTTCCGATAACTGTGATAAAATCATCGTGCTTAAAAAAGCGGTCGAGCCGCAACTAAATCGGAGGTGCATCATGAAAGGTTACAAACGCTCCATCGTAGCGTCGTTATTCTTCGTCCTTCTCATCTGTTCGGCCGCGTTCGCCGCCCCAACGACTTCAACCCAGGCTGAAAATGCCGTCAAGGGCTGGTTGATCTACGATTCCGCTCCCTTTGGGAAGCTGGCCGGCGAATTTTCGAACATTGAGGCATACGGAGAGAACGGGAAGACCGCGGACCCCTCCGAGATCCTTTACTATGCCGTTTACCTTAACCCGAGCGGGAT
>JAISYM010000095.1 GCA_031269875.1 Synergistaceae bacterium | reverse complement strand
AGAAAGGCGCGGCGCTTGAGAAAAGGGAATTCAGCGCCGTTGTAAAAGGATTCAAGTCTCAAATTGAAGAAGCTCTTCCTGCGCACTTGAAAAAGAACGCGGACAAATACTCAAGACAGGCTATACAGCTATTCTCTCAGAATGAAACGCTCCAGCGGTGCAGCGCGATCAGCATTATAACATCCTTGATGACCGCCTCGGCGCTGGGCTTAGACTTAACCCCTCAACTGGGCCAATGTTACATCATACCGTACTGCAACAACAGGAAGATCGGTCCGAGTGATTGGGTTAAGACTTGGGAAGCTCAGTTCCAGTTGGGCTATCGCGGTGCTATTGCTCTGGCGCAGAGATCGGGCACTGTTGCGCGGATTCACGCCGACGTGGTGCGCGAGAAAGATATTTTCCGCTATTCGAAAGGGCTCAACCCTACGCTTGAGCACGAAGAGAGCATGGAAGAGGACAGGGGCGAGATCACGCACGTCTACGCCGTCGCCAATTTCACAAACGGCGGCTATCTGAAACGAGCATCCCCTTATCCGAGTCGGAATCCTTCATAGGCAGTTCCATGCCGCTTATGCCGGTGACTTCCCTTGATGTGTCCATTGCGGAGGCGAGGTCGGGCATGAAATATGCTATGGCGTCTTTAGCGCCGTCCGCGATAGCCCGTTTCCAGGCCACGTCGCGCCATTTATGCGGTCTTGCGGTCATTTGCGATGCCGCCCGCTGCGATGCATGATTTTCAGAATGACGACCGCCCCCTATTCTCAGTGCCATTATAGCAAGCCTGCGGTGGTATTGCCATGTCCTGCACATTCCGCCGTATCATAGTTCCATCAGTTGTCGTTCGTTACTTGGAAGCGATTAGTCGTAAACCGATGGGGATGACGATATGGCCGTTCCCCGGTTGTGGTGTACAGGCCCATACAGTGCAGCTACCCCCGTTATCGCGTGGGTCAATCTATGGCAATTATCAGACGTCTAGCGGCTGCGCGTGACCTGCCGCTTTCATTCCCTTACCTCCCTCACTCCATCGTTCCTTAGTCGTGGGAGTATGTCAAATCATTTGTCTCGTGCCGCGACACCTCCGGGTGGCGTGAAATATATGCTAAAAGGCCGTCCCTGGTATTGGCTAGATGCAGTTTCATCTTCTCCCTCGCGGCGTCGGTATCTCGGGCAAGGATGGCGTCGATTATTGCTATGTGCTCCAGGGATGAGCTTACCTTGGGGATTGCGTCTATCGCGTAGTGTCTGCATATCCCTATAATGGCGCCAACCTTTTCGAGCATGAAGTCGAGAAAATTATTTCGCGCGTTTTTCGACATGTTGGAGTGAAATTCCTCGTCCATCGCCATGAACTTTAGCGCGTCCCAATCGTTGGAAACGGCCTCGAACGATTCTCTCATGCGCGTGAGCTCTCTTTTCGGAGGGTTGGCGCAAATATGGTCTATGGCTATCAGTTCGAGCGCTGTGCGAATCTCATAGAGGTCCGTCACGTCCTTTGTCGTTGGCAGAAGGACGTATGCCCCTTTGCGCGGCGTAAGCGACACCAGCCCAGTCTCAACGAGCTGCCGGATCGCTTCGCGGACAGGGGTTCGGGACACGTCAAACTGATTGGACAGGCTTATCTCGGAAAGCTTAGAACCGGCGGGGATAACGCCTGAGACTATGGCTTCCTTAATTCTCTCGTATACCACCTCCCTGAGGTTTGGCGTGTTTGCCGGTGAAAAAATCTTCCGCTCCATTGTCCTGGATCACCACGATCAAAATAACTTTCTTTCACATCACGCACAACATAACAGCGAAGGAGCATTATTGCAATACTCTGAGGCCAAGAGTATGCGATTATATTTCCGCGGCCCTGCCGTACACCGCGACAAAGCGAGATTTCGAGATATAATATCCAAGGCATAAACGCTGAGGGCTGGTATACGAGAGGAGCTTCGCGATGCTTGAGGATTTATCGCAGCACGTTCTTGACATAGCGGAAAACAGCGCGGCGGCCGGGGCTTCGTCTGTGCTGATCGAGATTTCGGAGGACGTGCCTGGCAATGTTCTTTCTATGATCGTCCAAGACGACGGGAAGGGCATGTCTCAGGACTTCCTGGAGCGCGTCACTGACCCGTTCACCACAACCAGAACGACGCGAAGGGTCGGCATGGGCATTCCGTTTTTAAAACAATCGTCCGAACTCTGCGGCGGGAGATTTTTAGTAGCGTCGGAGCTCGGGGCCGGAACGCGCATCGAGGCTGTATTCAATTACGACAGCATAGACCGCCCGCCTCTGGGGGATATGCCGGCTACGGTTATGACGATTTTCATGGGATATCCTGAGATAAACTGGACATACAGACACGTTTACAATGGCACGGACTTCTCGCTTTCGACCGCCGAGCTCGTCGAGGTGCTGGAGGACAGAGAACTGCTCCGCTCCGCAGAGGTTGGGCTGTGGATACGCGGACAGATGACAGAAGCGCTCTTTGAGTTGCGCAAGTGAGAAACTATGAGGTATAATACTCGCAGTTCCTGCGGTGTACGTGTTACGGGAAATGCCTTGAGCCAACGTCCAAACCCCGCGGGGGTTGCTTCGTGCCGGCCGCGACGGTTTATGCTGTCCAAGTCAAGGTTCGAGAATCCCCATTCCGTAATGGAGCGGGTCAAGGCACGCCGTTCACGGCACCGCGGGTCTACTTAAAATGTCATTTAAGCCGCCGTACTGGTCACCCTCTGAAGCGGAAGCCGTCTTGTTTGACTGGGACGGCATTATCGCGAATACTCACCTCGACTTTTCCGCGCTGCACAAAAAATATTACGGAGAGAGGAAAGCCATGCTGCTCGAGGACTCCGTCTCGCTCGCTCCTCGCAAGCGCGAAGCGCTCCTTCGCGAAATAGAGGAGTTGGAAATGGCTGGGGCCGCCACGGCAGTGCTTGTGCCTGGCGCGCCGGACGTTATCGCGTGGTTCGAAAAACATGGGGTCCCCTGGGCTGTGGTCTCCAGAAATTGCGGGAAATCAATAATAAAGGCCGCGGAGACACTTTCGGTAAAATTGCCTGAAATCGTCCGCTCCAGAGACGATGGAGACAGCGTCAAACCAGATCCGAGAGCGCTTGCCGACACATGCCGCGCGTTGGGCGCTGACATTGCGCAGACGCTTCTGATCGGAGATTATATATACGATATGATGGGCGCGCGCAGGGCCGGCATGAGGGGCGTTCTCGTCAGGAAAACGGTCGAACCTGGATGGGATGAGTGGCTGGAGCTTTACTGCCGGTCGATGAACGGGCTCCTGGACGAACTCGAATCCCCCAGCTCCGTAATCCCCTGGGAGTATCAGGAGACGGCAAAGCGCCTCGGGACGGACTTCCACGAAAAAACGGCCGGTTTGACCGTGCTCGTGCCGGATGAATTGTCCAAAGGAATAGACCGGTGGCTGCTTGAGGCCGCGTCCTTCGGGATAGGCTCGTTCGCTGTCGCGGACGTCATTTTCACCGCCGGGTCCTGGAAGGGAAACGCTTCCTTTGAACCTGCCCGCATGGGCGCGCCGCTCATAGACGCCGTAAGGGGCTTGCTGCGCGCGAGGTTCCCTCTCGCGTCGGTCGAGCGGGCCGCCGGGACGAAGCGCTATACAAAACTGCCGGACGATATTGACGAGATCGAGGGCTTTTTATTGGAGGCCGCGCTAAACGATGGCTAACCTCTTTGATGATTTTGATAACCGGATACCCGACGCCACAGCGGGAGAGATGAATTTCGAGGTGCCGCTTGCCGAGAGAATGCGCCCCCTGACGCTGGACGAATACGCCGGACAGGAGCATATAATCGGCAAGGGGAAGCCGCTCCGCGCTCTAATCGACGCGGGCCGCCTCCCAAGCTGTATCCTTTACGGAAACCCCGGCGTCGGCAAGACGACATTAGTGCGCGTAATGGCCTCAGCGACAAAGCGCAGACTGCTGGAGATAAACGCTGTGAGCGCGAAGGTCTCGCAGCTGAGAGATCTCCTGGTCGACGCGGTTGACTTCAAGTCAAAGGAAGGCAGGAACGCCGTAGCGTTCGTCGATGAGATATATCACCTGAACAGCGGACAGCAGAACGTCCTGCTGCCCGCCGTCGAGCGCGGTGATATCATCCTCGTCGGCACCACGTCGGAGAATCCCTGGTTTGAAATCAACAAAACCCTCCTCTCCCGAATGATCGTTTACACGCTTAAACCGCTCGAAACAACCGACATCCTGCGTCTGCTCAGGAGGGCGATCCTCGACGAAACGCGCGGACTCGGCAAGTTTGACGTTTCAGCCGGTGATGACGTGCTGCTCCACATAGCATCACTCACCGGCGGTGACGCAAGGCAGGCGCTTACGCGCCTCGAGGCCGCAGCGACGAGCGTCGCGATCGGAGGCGGGAGCCTGCTCTCAAGAGAAGCGGTGGACGAGGCTACGGGGAGGGGGACGCTTCGTTACGACAGGGCAAGCACCGATCACTATTCCGTAATATCTGCGCTGATTAAGAGCATCCGGGGCTCGGATCCTGACGCCTCCCTCTACTGGCTTGCGAGAATGCTTGCGTCCGGCGACGATGTGAGATTCATCTGCAGAAGGCTCTGCATACTTGCCGCTGAGGATGTCGGATTGGCTGACCCCGTGGCCCTGATTCTAGCCGAGAGCTGCGCGTCCGCCTGCGACAGGGTCGGCCTGCCGGAGGCAAAGTTGATAATGGCTGAGGCGGTCGTTTACCTGGCGTCCGCGCCCAAGAGCAACTCAGCCTATAAGGCAATAGACGCGGCCGAGGGCGCCGTCGCGTCAGGGGATATAATGGAGGTGCCATATCACTTGCGAAACGACGGCGAAGGCTATATATATCCGCATGACGACCCCAAACACTGGGTACCGCAGAAATATCTTCCGAGGCCCGCCAGATTTTATTACCCGGGCAAACTGGGCGCCGAAGCGCGCATGACAGACAGGCTGAAACGCTTTTGGAAACGCTTCTCTGAGGAAGAGTAGGAGTTTTTTACGCTATCGGCGTCCCTGCGCGTAATAGGGGTGGGAGGGCTGAATATGAGTAACGCCAAGGATTATTACTTCATTTTAGGCATATCGAAGACCGCCTCGCTGGAAGAGGTCGAAAGGGCGTACCGGTACGCCCTGGACGTGATAAAGACCAGCGATCTCGGCTCTTTCGCGGACAGTGGCAACTACCAATCCATGATGCTGCGCGATATCAACGAAGCCTACGAATGTCTGCGAGACCCTGCTTTACGGAGAAATTACGACTCGGAACTGGGCGCGGCGGCGCCGTCCCGGTCGCGGCCGGAACAAATCAACCCGGCGCTTGGGACGACCAACACGAAGGAGACGATCGAGCTCTGTTTCGCCGCGATGAAAAAAAAGAAGTCCAGGTCCATTCCCGCGATCGGAAGATTTTTAACCGCGCTGCTATTTTTGGCGTGCGTTGGCGGGAGCGCTGTTTTTGGACTCGACTTTTTCAAGGCGGGGAAATTCAGCTTTGGTCCCGTTAAATCCGAGACGGCTCGGACGATACCGGTGTCAGTTCAGCCAGCACAATCAACCGGAAATGAAACGGCCCAGACGGCCAAAACGCCCGCGCTGCCAGCCGAGGGTTATGTCAGAGTATACGATATCAGGTATGGAGGGGTCGTATCCGCGGCGAACGCCGTGTGCAGGGAAAAACCGTCTCAAAATGCCAAGATATCGGTCAGAATGCCCCGTAACGCCGTCGTGTTCGTGACGAAGGAGTCAAAGGACGGCGACGGCGCGAAGTGGTATTTCGTCGACTGCAATGCCGGAAAGGGATGGGTGCGCGAAGAAGATCTGAAGATATACAAGTAGCGCGGCGGGGAGTAGGCATTTAGCGGGTAAAAACGATCATCTTGCCAATTCATCGGGATTTTCGTCTGCGGATTGCCTATACTCACACGACGGACGCGCGTTGCGCGTCCCTAAGCCTGTCCACAGTATTTCCGTCACGAAATTTTTTACACCGTCCCGGTACGCGGCAAGGCTTTCCGGGCTGCTGTCTATCTCCAGCGTCGAACGGCTGCCGTCGGGGCGAAATTTTTTGTTCCACCAGCCGACCGCCCGCAGGCGCGGATAACGGCCGGACGAGACCGATTCCAGCGCGTCCTTTATCCAATCTGATTTGTCCTGCCGTATGCCTGATTCGGACACGCCCAGTTCCAGAATCGCGATAGGCTTTTCGGGGGAAAGCGCCGTCAAGCCGGGGTAAATTTTACTCATTATCCTATCGAACGGAACGGCGGGCCCGTCGCCGCGAAGCCTCCCGTAGACGCTTGCGCCTATCCAGTCCACCCACTCGTCTCCCGGATAGTAGAACCTTGCCGAGTTCCAGGCCTCTTTCGGATATCCGTCTGACGCGATATGAAAGACCCATGTGACGTCGAGAGCGCCCGATTCGCGGAAAATCCGGACGACGCGCCTGTACGCGTCCCGGAATCGCTCAGGGCCGTCGGGACAGCCTCTCTCGCCGTAGGTGTCCTCGTTCCGCCCGTTCCAGGCGCCGTTCCACGGGAACCATGACCCATTCGCCTCCGGCCCGAACTCGATCATTATGGGAAACCCAAGCGCCCTCACGTCCTCCGCGCACCGGCGAAGGCCGTCGTCGAAATCGCCGGACGCGATGCGCTCCATCGTGTAGCGGCTCTCGGCGGAGTTCTGCCTGAGCTCACTCCACGGCATCATGCCGATCAGAGGGACTACGCCCTCCCTATGCAGAACGCGGCAAGCCTCGCTGGGAAATCGCATATCGCCGCCCCAGTGAAAGCTCACGAAAGCCCAGGCTATTTTCTTACCGGAAAGCGCCGCAAAGGAGCGGACGCTCTCCGGCGTGACCAAGTCGTCCGCCGCGCCGAAATCAGGGTGCGCCGAGTGATAGACGCTGGTGCCTGGAGGCCCCGCCTTGACCGCGCCAAAAAGCTGACCGGCTGAAAAGCCCGGCAAAAAAGTCGAAAAAAGTAAAAAGACCGCAAAAACGACGCGGACCGCCAAAGAAGAAAATCGCCCTCGTAACGCGTCCCTCCGGTAATTTTTCACGCCCTTTATTCCGCGTAAAACCCGCGAGCCGCCGGCGATACCGGCTCGTCCTCGACGATTACGCTCTTTACGCGAGCCGCCGGCGATCCGCGTCGGCACCACTCCACCATATCGTCCACGAGACTCTCCTCACCCTGGAACACGGCTTCGACCTTCCTATCCGGCAGATTGCGCACCCACCCGGAAAGACCCAAAGATTCAGCGCGGTCGCGCGTATACCACCGGAAACCGACGCCTTGCACCCTGCCGCTTATCAAAACGCGCTTTCTGCAAATCCTGTCCACTGTAATTTTCCTCCCGCCGCCGCAATTTACAATAACAGCCGCCGAAAAACGCCACAAAGAACCTCATTAGTTGTAAGATATCATGATTAACGTCTAAAACGAAGAGGTGCTTTCGAATGGGGAAAAAGATAACAGACGTCTCCGACGTGTACTTTACGGATTTCAGGACAGCAGGCGTGGGGCTCGCGGGCAAGATGGAGCGTCTGGCTTGCGCCGCCGGCTTACGCGGCATCGACTTTCAGGATAAGCTCGTGGCGATCAAGGTTCACTTTGGCGAACCGGGCAACCTGGCCTTCCTTCGCCACAACTACGCCGCGAGTATCGCCAGGGTTGTAAAGGAGCTGAAAGGGCTGCCGTTCGTTACGGACGCGAACGCGCTTTACAAGGGCGAGCGCGCCGACGCCGTTCGGCATCTGCGGGCGGCGACCGAAAACGGCTACCACGAGGCCTCTCTTGGGTGTCCCGTGATAATAGCGGACGGACTCCGCGGACATGACCACAGGATAATCCACATAGAAATGAAACATTTCAAGAAAGCATACATCGCGGCCGCTGTCGCCGAGGCCGATGTAATCATATCGCTCAACCACTTCAAGGGCCATGTCGAGACCGGGTTCGGGGGAGCGCTCAAGAATATCGGCATGGGAAGCGGCTCCCGCGACGGGAAATATCAGATGCACAGCGTCGCGGTGCCCAAGATTAAACGCGAAAACTGTGTCGGATGCGGACAGTGCGTATCACACTGCGCGTATGAGGCGATAACGCTCGACTCGTCGCGCAAAGCTCAAATCAATAAAAAAATCTGCGTCGGATGCGGGCAGTGCGTCGCGGTCTGCAACTTTGACGCGCCCCAGATAAGCTGGGATCATGGCGGGCAGGCGCTCGGCGAGCGCATTGCCGAATACTCGGCGGCCGTGTTGAAAGGCAAGGAGCACTTCCATATAAACGTCATCACCGACGTATCCCCGCTTTGCGACTGCGTAGGCTACAATGACATCCCGATAGTGCCTGGCATCGGATTTTTGGCCTCGCGTGACCCGGTCGCGATCGACTCAGCCTCAGCCGACCTCGTGACAGAAGCGCCTATAAATCCGTCATCCGCGCTCCATAAACACATCGACGAGTCAGGAGGGATGGGGCTGGACAAATTCTCGCTCCTGGTGCCAGAGGCGCGATGGAGGGAGAGCCTCGCGTACGCTGAAGATATTGGGCTAGGAAACGTCAAATACAAGCTCATTCGGAAAAAATATGAGGAGGCGTAAAAAATGAGTTCGTTTAACGGCAAATTCTTGCTTTTCGTCGACGACCTTTATGAGGATTTAGAACTCTGGTATCCGAAACTGCGACTGATTGAGGCTGGCGCGGAGGTGACAATCGCCGGGCCTAAGGCCGGAACGCTCTACAGCGGCAAACACAGCTATCCATGCACGAGCGACGCGGCGATTCAAGATATGAGGGAAGGGGATTTTACCGGCCTCATTATTCCGGGCGGCTTTGCGCCGGACAAGCTGCGGCGCATGGAGAGCGTAAAAGAGCTCACCCGCTCCTTCATGTCCGCCGGCAAACTTGTCGCGCACATCTGCCACGGCGGCTGGATTCCGGCTTCAGCCGGCATCTGCAAAGGCTTCAGGATGACGTCGACCATAGGCATCAGGGACGATCTGGTAAACGCCGGAGCAATCTGGACGGACGCGCCGGTCGTGATCGACCGCAACATGGTTTCCAGCCGACGGCCGGACGACGCGCCGTTCTTTATGAAGGGCATCTTCGAGTTCCTCTCGAAAAATTGAATCGTCCCGAGTTGACAAGCGGGCGGCAGTGTTGTATAAAAAGGCAGTCGATTTTGAGGGAGGAGGCAGAGGCGCATGAAATTGGGTTTCGCGGTATTTTGCGATTTCTATGATATTTTTGCTGCGCTGTTCTCCTTTACCGGCACGGATCCCGGGACACATGGGGTCTGTGCGGATGTCGCGATTTAATCGGCAAATGCCTTAAAGAGCGCGACAAATCGTATGGCGGCATGTGAGACCGGGGTCCTGAATGGGCCCCGGTTTTTTTGGCGGCTTCAGCAAAAAAATCTCAGATAAGGGTGGGAAAACGGTGAGTTATTATCAAGAGGATATTGAATGCGCCGAGCGGGAGAAAATGAGGGACATGCAGTCGAAAAGGCTTGCGGAGAATGTTTCGCACGTTTACGAAAACGTGCCGTACTACAGGAAGATGATGGACGATCGCGGCCTTGTGCCTGGAGATATCAAATCCGTCGACGACCTGCGCAAACTGCCGTTTCTGACGAAGGATAACTTGAAGGACGCTTATCCTTACGGACTTTTGGCCGTCCCGCTGTCTCAAGCGGTCAGGATTCAGTCCACCAGCGGAACCACAGGCAAGCGGGTCGTGGCGTTTTACACGCAGGGCGACATCGATCTGTGGGACGAGTGCTGCGCTCGCGCGATAGTCTCCGCCGGCGGCGGCAGGGACGACGTGGTGCACGTCTGTTACGGTTATGGGCTCTTTACAGGAGGGCCTGGCTTGAACGGCGGGTCGCACAAGGTTGGTTCGCTTACCCTGCCGATGTCCTCCGGGAATACGGACAGGCAGATTCAGTTTATGACAGACCTCGGGGCGACGATCCTCTGCTGCACACCGTCCTATGCCGCTTTCCTCGCCGAGAGTATAATCGAGCAGGGTTTTCGCGGACAGATCAAACTGAAGGCCGGCATCTTCGGCGCGGAGGCGTGGAGCGAGGAGATGCGCCGGGATATAGAGGCGAAACTTGGCATAAAGGCTTATGATATATACGGCCTGACGGAGATATCCGGGCCGGGCGTCTCCTTCGAGTGCTCCGAGCAGACGGGGATGCATGTGAACGAGGATCACTTCATACCCGAGATAATCGATCCCAAGACGGGGGAAGTTTTGCCGGAAGGCGAGCGCGGCGAACTCGTATTCACCTGTATCACGAAGAAAGCCTTTCCTCTTTTGAGGTACAGGACGCGCGATATCTGCGTGTTGAGCAGGAAGCCTTGTTCCTGCGGGAGAACGCTTGTAAAAATGTCGAGGCTGATGGGACGTACGGATGATATGCTCATAATAAGGGGTGTCAACGTATTCCCGTCACAGATCGAGACAGTGCTTCTGAGCTGCGGGTTCCCGCCGAACTATCAGATAGTGCTGGATCGCGTTCGTCACACCGATACGTTTGAGGTCCGCGTGGAACTGACGGGCGAGATGTTCTCTGACACCGTAAAGGAGATATCGACCAAGGAGAACGAGCTGTTGTCCGCCATGCGCGCGATGCTGGGCATTTCGCCGAAGATCACGCTCGTAGCGCCGCGCAGCATCGCGAGAAGCGAGGGTAAGGCCGTTCGCATAATCGACAACCGTAAAATATAGAAAAATGGAGGCATGACTATGACAATCGAGCAAATCTCTGTATTTTTAGAAAACAAACCGGGCCGTCTCGCGGAAATTACGAAGATACTGGGCGATGCCGGGATCGACCTTCGCGCCATGTCTCTCGCTGATACAGCGGATTTCGGAGTGCTGCGCCTCATGGTCGATAACCCGAAGCGGACACTGGAGCTCCTCCAAAGTTCGGGGTGCGTCGTCTCTGCCACGCAGGTGCTCGCTGTGCGCATCGCCGACAGACCAGGCAGCCTCGCTGCTGTGCTGGCCGTCCTCGCGGACGCTAAAATCAGCGTGGAGTACGCCTACGCCTCCATCACGCGCAACAAGGAGAACGCTTACGTCATCTTCCGTGTCGACGATAACGACCGCGCACTCGCGGCTTTTGGCGAAAGCGGCATTAAGGCTGCAAGCGCGGCGGAACTGTTTAACGGCAAATAAACAAATATGACTATACAATTGTCTCAGGAAAGAGATGATGGACCGACGAACGAACGCAGCGAACCCGTGTCCGACATGGATGTCGGGCGAGCGAATCAGCTCAGGACAGAGGTGTATGAGCGGTCCAATTCGCGGAGTGAGTCGCCGGCCCGTCATCTCGGGTTCATCATTATGAGACAATTGGATAG
>JAISYM010000101.1 GCA_031269875.1 Synergistaceae bacterium | reverse complement strand
CGGCGACTCACTCCGCGAATCGGACCGCTCATACACCTCTGTCCTGAGCTGATTCGCTCGGCCGACATCCATGTCGGCCGCCGATTCGCTGCGTTCGTTCGCCGGTCCGTCATCTCTTTACATGAGACAATTGTATAGCCATAAAAAATTTTCTGTTATCAAGCCTTGGCCGCGGCCGCTTTTGTCAGGAATCTCCCGGCGGATCGCGGGCAGGAGTAGAAGTTTATGTGAAGGTAGGTGGCGAGCAGTCTGTCCGCTATAGCGTAGCCGTCGATCCATTCGCCGCCGCGCAATGCCCGTCTGACACTGAAAGCCTCCGGCGGCGCGCCCTCCATGCTCGAATAGTGAAATTCGTGAGCCTTGACGGTTTCGCCCTCTTTAAACAGTATATTGTCTTTGAGTGCCGTACCCTCGACATAGCCAAAACGATGGAGTTTTCCAGTCATTTGCGCCTCCGCCTCTATAACGCCGGCCATCTCGGAGCGGACGCCGCCAAACTCCACGCCGCGCGCGAGGTACATCATTCCGCCGCACTCAGCGTATGTCACGCCGCGTCCCGCAAATTCCCTGACGGAGGCTAAGTACTCCCTGTTGCCGGCAAGCTCTCGGGCGAACTCCTCTGGATATCCTCCCGGCAAGATGAGCGCGTCGGCTCCGCCGGGGACTGACCGATCCGTCATGGGCCGCGTCTGGATCAACTCCGCCCCGAGGCGTTCCAACAGCTCCCAGTTTTCGTGATAGTGGAAACAAAAAGCGTCGTCAGCGGCTACCGCGACACTGACGGCGGAGCCGTCCGCTTTTTTTACGGGCTCCGGCAGCTCCGGCTCACGCCAGACCCCGGACGGCACGTCCGCCATATTGATAAGCCCCCTAATGTCCACGTGCGCTCTTATCTCGCACACGAAGCGCAGGAGAGTTTCCTCTGTGTCTTGGCGTTCTTGCTCTTTCCGCCGCTCACCGGCGGGAATCAGCCCAAGGTGCCTGGAGGGAAACGCCGTGTCCTTCAAGTCGTGAAGCCAGCCAATCAGCGGAATGCCGACAAAGCGGAGAAGTGTTTCCCTGATGGTCTCGGCGTGACCTTCGCCGGAGACTCTGTTCGCTATGACCCCAACGACGCGCGGGGCCAGCGGCTCCAAGGTCGCGAAGCCTTTCACGACGGCGGCCACGCTTGCGGCGGACGACTTCGCGTCAACGAGAAGGACTACGGGAAGTCCGAGGGTGTGAGCCAGCCACGCGGACGAATAAAGACCGGCGGCGTCCAACCCGTCGTACATCCCCATGACGCCCTCGATAACGGCGATGTCGGCATTGGGCAGATTCTTGCGTGCCGAACAACCCTCGCTGTAGAAAAAAGGCATGAGGCCTGGGTTCGGAAATCCATCCAGGCTTCTGCACCTTCTGCCCGCAGCGTGCGAGAGATATGTCGGGTCGACGAAATCCGGCCCCGTTTTAAATGGCTGAACTTCAAGGCCCATTTCCCGGAGCGTCCTGCAAATAGCGGAGGCGACGGTCGTTTTTCCGGCGCCGCTCGCGGCGGCTGCCAGAATAAACCCCTTCGTGTCCGAAAATGACGCCACTAAAACGCCGCCTTGTAGACATCCAGCACCTGTTGGGCGGAATACGGCCTTGGGTTTGTCGCTCCTATAGACTCCTGGACCGCCTCATCCGCAAGCGCTTCGAGGTCCTTGCTCTTTACCCCAACCTCGGAGAGCCCGTCTGGAATGTCTATTTCGCGGCTGAGGTTAAGGATGAAGCGGATGAACGATTCGCAGTTCTCGCGCTCCGTATGCCACGCTTTTCCGGCGCCGACCGCGACGGCCAGCTCCGAATAACGCCCGGAGGCGCGATCCATGTTGAACTTCATAACGTGCGGGAGCAAAAGCGCGTTGCAAAGCCCGTGCGGGAGGTCGTACTTGCCGCCGAGGGGGTGGGACATCGCGTGGACGAGTCCGAGTCCGGCGTTATTGAAGGCGGTTCCCGCGAGAAAGCTCGCGTAGCACATATTCTCACGCGCCTCTATATCGGAGCCGTCCTTGACGGCCTTAGAAAGGCTTCGCGCTATCAGTTCCACGGCCTTGTAAGCCTTGGCGTCCGTCACCGGAGTGGCGTTCTTGGAGACGTAAGCCTCGACCGCGTGAGTGAGCGCGTCCATACCGGTCGCGGCCGTCAGCGCCGGTGGCATGGAGAGCATCATCTCCGGATCGTTTACGGAGACGTTTGGGGTCATGTGCCAATCGACTATGGTGAATTTGGAATGATCCTCGTCGTCCGTGATTACGGCGAACTGCGTCACCTCGCTGCCAGTTCCGGCAGTCGTGCTGATCGCTATAAACGGAGGCATGGCGTGTTTAGATTTGTTCGTGCCGTCGTAATCCCGGATGTTTCCGCCGTTCGTGACAAGCAGCCCTATTCCCTTGGCCGTGTCGATCGCGCTGCCCCCGCCTACGGCGACGATGATGTCGCATCCGCTGTCGCGGTATCTGCCGACGCCCTTCTCCACAACGGACACGGTTGGGTTCGGGACCGCCTCACAGAATAAATGCGCTGTGAGCCCCTCCGATGATAATATGTCTGAAATCTGTTTTGCCTGAGCTTCGCCGACGTTGCCCTCCGAAGCGACAACAAAAGCCTTGGTCCCGTGAAGGATCGCAGCCTCCTTGCCAACATCGCTGACAGAACCCCTGCCGACCAAATTGAGCATTGGAATATAGTATCGACAATTCATGATAAGTTGATACCCCCCTCTTGAAAGTCCCCCTACGGTGTGCGTATAATATCACGAAGCACAGACAGATACAAACCTAAAGAGGGGCCGATTTTTCGTTGGGGCCTGAAGGGCAAAGACTCGAAAGGCGGATTTGATTTTGGCGCGGAGCTGTAAATCAGCCTTTCCTCTAAGGAAGTGAAGGCTTTGGATGTTCTCGAGAAGGTTAAGGCGGCCGGCATTATCGGAGCGGGTGGCGCGGGTTTCCCGACCCACGTGAAGCTGAACTCAGCTCCGGAGTACCTGATAGTGAACGGAGCGGAGTGTGAGCCGCTGCTCCGCGTTGATCAGCAGTTAGGCGCGATGTACGCCGACGCGCTGCTGGAAACGCTTGAGACGCTGAGGGCCGAGTGCGGCGCTAAGACCGCGATTTACGCCCTCAAGGAGAAGTACCACGACGCGGTGGACGCTCTGGGCGCCTCCATCGGCAAGTACCCCAAAATCGAGATCAAGATGCTTCGCAATACCTATCCCGCCGGCGACGAACAGGTGCTTGTATACGAGACGATAGGACGGGTCGTCCCGGAGGGCGGTATTCCTATCGCGGTCGGCGCGGTCGTGCTTAACGTCGAGACGCTCTATAACATTTCGCGCGCGCTCTCCGGCTCGCCGGTCACCGAGAAATTCGTCACAGTAGGCGGCGCGGTGAGGTCTCCGTCAACGGTGAAATTCCCTATTGGCATCTCCATACGCGAGGCAATCGACTACTGCGGTGGCTCTACGGCTCTCGATTTCGCGATAATCGACGGCGGGCCCATGATGGGGAAGCTTACGAAGCCGGAGTCTCCCATAACGAAGACGACAAAGGGCCTGCTCGTCCTCCCGAAAAATCACCCCTGGGTCGCGGCCAAGGGCAGGGATATGGCCAAGATGCTGAACATGGCAAGGATTTCGTGCTGCCACTGTATGCTCTGTACGGAGGTCTGTCCGCGAAACCTGCTCGGACACAAGCTGCACCCGGATAAGATGATGAGGCTTGCGTCGTATAACACGACGGCGGAGAAGGACATCTCCGCTACCGAAGCGTTCCTCTGCTGTGAGTGCGCGCTCTGTGAACTGGGCTGCGTGATGGGCCTTCAGCCGTGGAAGCTGCACCAGGAACTGAAGCGCCGCCTTGGCGGACTGGGGATCAAAAACCCGCACAGGGACGCGCCCGAGGCCGCCTCGAAATTTCGCGAATTTAAGCTCTATCCCGTTCAGAAGCTGATCAGGCGCGTAGGCGTAACGGTCTACGATGTCCCGGCTCCCTTCAGGGGCGCATATGACGGCGTCGTCAAGCTGGTGACACTTCCGCTGAAACAATCGCTGGGCGCTCCGTCGAAGCCGTGCGTCAAGGAGGGCGGACTCGTGAGCAAGGGTGAACTGGTGGCGGATATCCCGGAAGGGGCGCTCGGAAGCAGGCTGCACTCACCGATTGACGGGCGCGTGTTGCGTCTGGACGAAAAATCTATTACGATTGAAACGGCACAGGAATAGGCGAGGGGGAGACTGAATTGAGCAACAGAGCGATCGGACTGGTCGAATATAAATCCGTCCCAATCGGGATTGAATCCGCCAACGCAATGCTGAGGGAAGCGAGCGTGGAACTGCTCTTCTCCAGCCCTATCTGCCCGGGAAAGTACGTCTCCATCATCGAGGGAACGGTTGACTCGGTGCGGCGTTCCCTGGCGAAAGCAGAGCGCGTCGGCGGCGCTTTCCTGTTGGATCTTCAGCTGATTTTGAACCCGAATGAGCAGGTAAGCCCGGCCATAACGGGGACGACCTCCGTCGACGCGGTCGAAAACGTCGGAGGGGTGGAGACAATGGGCGCGATAGCGTCCGTGAAGGCGGCCGATATCGCCGCCAAGTCGTCCAATATAAAACTTATCGAGGTGCGGATTGCCAGAGGTCTAGGGGGCAAGAGCTTCGTTCTCTTCTCTGGAGAGCTGGAGAGCGTCAAAAACGCGGTTGCAGTCTGCCAGAGAGAGATTGGCGAGGATGGCGGCATAACCAGCACGACGGTTGTCTCCTCGATTCACCCGCAGCTCGTTCCGTTCCTGTTTTGACGAAACACCGCATGGGCGGATCTAGCTCACTGTTCGCAAGGATAAAGATGTCGCGTCTCGCTTGCGACAAGTGGCTCTCGAGCGCGATTCGTCACGTCCCGGACTACTTCGATTGGCACGAAATGAACCCCACCGCGGCGGCATTTCAGCACGAGCTGAACGACCCCGGCGCGAAGCTCGACTACATGTCGGTCGGAGAGTACCTGGAGACGCTGGCCGATTCATCGCGGTTCTTCTGCTGCGAGTTCGACGACGATGAGAGCGCGTTCTTCATAGCCGACGCGCAAATGGACGGCGGCCTGTCGGGAATATCCCGCCTGGCCGCGTTCCTTGCGGCGCTTCGCGGCGCTGAGACCTTCAAGGACGACGACGGGCCAAGCTTCATATACGTCTTCCATGCGCTGGAGGGCGGCGATCCGGACGCGCTTTTGCGGATACGCAGAGGCGAATCCCTCTTTCTGCGCGCAACCGACCCGTCCCCCGACGTCCTGTACTTCATAAACGAAGCCGAGGAGTTCATCGAGACCCTGGCGGAGGACGAGGAGTAAGATTAAGGAATATGACTATACAATTGTCTCAGGTAAAGAGATGACGGACCGGCGAACGAACGCAGCGAATCGGCGACCGACATGGATGTCGGGCGAGCGAATCAGCTCAGGACAGAGGTGTATGAGCGGTCCGATTCGCGGAGTGAGTCGC
>JAISYM010000058.1 GCA_031269875.1 Synergistaceae bacterium | reverse complement strand
GATACTGGGCTCGACTTTTACAAGCTGATGGACATAGCGAACAATATCATGCCGTCCATAATGCAGCGTCCCCAGATTATAGACACGGGCTCTCTCATGCTCGGCTACGCGGGAGTATACTCGAGTTTCCTGCTGCACGTCTACAACGCCGCCGAAAAATTCAATCTGGAGCCGCGCGACATCTTAGTCGAACTCGGCCGCAGAAAAATGATCGGCGGTCAGGAGGACATGATAGTCGACGTCTCCTATCAACTCAGCCAAAACCGCAATTGATGCCAATTTGAAATCAAATCCTTGAAGCAGTGACTTTCGCCTGAATTTGCGGCGGTGACAGAGCGGGGGCCTCTCGAATAATGGGAGGCCCCCCGCTTGATTTGCCGTAAAACTAGCGTTATAGTGTGCCGAAGTGGCCGCCGATAATCAAGTAATCTCAGCCCTCGCGAGGGCGGCTGGCATAGATGAGATGTGATCTGATGAGGAAAGAACAGAGATGAATGTAATAGTGATTGGCGACGGTAATCTTGGCTATAGCCTTGCAAAAAGCCTTTCAACGGATGGCGGCAACGATGTCACGATCATAGAAAAAAACGCGGGAATGAAAAACAATACGATCGAGAGCCTTGACGTGAGATATATCAAGGGCAACGGCGCCAGCGCCAGGACACTTATCGAGGCGGGCGTCAGAGATACGGATCTCTTGATAGCCGCCACGTCCGGTGACGAGATGAACATGGTGTGCAGCCTCACGGCTAAGCGCCTCGGAGCGTCACACACAATCGCCCGGATAAGGGACCCGGAATACGCCGACGAGCTCTCGCAGATCAAGGAGGATCTGGGGCTGGATCTCGTCATCAATCCCGAACAGGCGGTAGGAGGAGAGATCGCGAAGCTCCTGGAGCTTCCGCCAGCAATCAGCGTCGAACTGTTCGCGGGCGGGCGCGTTGAGATGGCTGAGATCAAAGCAGCCGCCGGGATGCCCATTGTGGACATGCCGCTCAAGGAGATACCCCAAAAGATAGGTTCCTCCATACTGATAGGCGCCATCCTGCGCGGCGGCGAAGTCATCATTCCCAGGGGAGAGGACGTTATCCTCGCGGATGACACCATATACATCGTCGGTCACCCCTCGATGGTGTTTCGCTTCTGCGCGCAGATAGGGATTAGGGTGCGGAAGATCAAAAACGTGATGTTGGCCGGAGGCGGCAGGATCGGTTATTACTTAGCAAAAGCCCTTAACGAAATAGACATGAGCGTCAAGATTATCGAAAGCAGATACGAGAGATGCGTCGAGCTTGCCGAAATTCTTCCTCAAACTCTCGTTATCAATGGCGACGCCTCGGATAGCGCGCTTCTTCGCGCGGAAAATATCGGAGATATGGGAGGCTTCGTATCGGTCACCGACAAAGACGAGGAAAACCTTATGACGGCGCTGCTGGCAAAGCGGAACGGCGTGCCGAAGGTGGTGGCGAAGATGGACAGGGCGGAATACGCCGATATACTGGGCGATATCGGCATAGACAACCTCGTCAGCACAAAGGCGGTCACCGCGAATTATATACTGCGTTTCGCGCGCGGGCTCCAGAACGCGATGGGAAACTTTGCGAACACGCTTTATAAGATAGTGGGGGATCGCGCCGAGGCCATCGAGTTTTCCGCCAACAAATCGGCCAGGCTCTTAGGCAGACCGCTCAAAGATCTGTCTCTTGTGTCCGGCGTACTGGTGCTGGCCATAGTCAGGAAAAACGAAATAATCATACCCCACGGAAACGATTCCATAGAGGAAAACGACAGCGTAATACTGATCACAAAGGGGAGAAAACTGCTCGACCTCAACGACATCCTTACGGGGGAAGAAACGCGGTGAACTGCGGGATGATCGCTCAGAGCATCGGTCTGCTGCTTTATATAGAGGCCGCGTGTATGATCCCCTCCTTTGCCGTGGCCATGATATACGGCGGAGGCGACGCGCGGGCGTTTTTGTTCTCGATATTGTCGGTGTCTGCCGCCGCGTTTGCCGCGCGTTTGGTCAAACCGGCGAGGAAGGATATTTACGCGAAGGACGGGTATGCCATAGTGGGGCTCGGCTGGCTCCTGGCGTCAGCATTCGGCGCGCTGCCATTCATCGTGAGCGGCGCGATCCCGCATCCGGCTGACGCTTTTTTCGAGTCGGTATCAGGCTTTACGACCACGGGCGCTACCATATTGCGAGATATAGAGAGCCTGTCTGCGGGGATTCTCTTTTGGCGCAGCTTCACTCATTGGGTCGGCGGTATGGGGGTGCTGGTTCTGATGCTGGCCATACTGCCGTCCGCAGGTGCTAAGGCTTTCCTCATAATGCGGGCAGAGACTACGGGCCCTTCCGCGGATAAATTCGTGCCAAAGGTCGGCAGCGCAGCCAAGATCCTCTATGGCATCTACGCGCTGATCACATTGGCGCAGGCGGTTCTCCTCTGTTTAGGTGGCATGACGGTTTACGACTCCCTCGTCCACACGTTCGGCACAGTCGGCACCGGCGGTTTTTCCGACAAGAACACCAGCGTCGCCGCGTTTGGCAGCGTCTATATAGAAATGGTGATCGCCGTATTTATGATGCTGTCTGGCGTAAACTTCACCCTGTATTACTCGCTGCTCAGGCGAGACTGGAAATCCGTCCTCCATGACGAGGAGCTTCGCTTTTACTGCGCGCTCATCTTCGCGGCCGCGCTCGGCGTCACGCTTAATACTTATATGGGGGGCGTATATAAATCTATCGTGGAGGCCGCGCGGTACGCTTCGTTTCAGGTGATATCAATTATCACCACGACCGGCTTTTCGACAGCCGACTTTAACGTGTGGCCTTCGGCGAGCCAGTTCGTCCTGCTGATTTTGATGCTCGTGGGAGCGAGCGCGGGGTCGACAGGCGGCGGAATGAAGTGCGTGAGGATCATCCTCCTGGCGAAAATAGCCCGGCGCGAGTTTTTGAGGCTGATTCATCCAAATTCGGTGAGCGTCGTGAAGCTGAACGGCAAGACAGTCGAATCTGAGACGCTTGCGGGCGTCTTGATCTTTTTCTTTTTGTATATCGCCGCGCTGGTCGCCGCCACTGTCCTGATCTCACTCGACGGAAGCGATCTCGTCACGTCGGCGACATCTGTCCTGTCCTGCGTAGGCAATGTCGGACCCGGCCTCGGGGTGGTCGGTCCGGCCGGCAGTTTCGCCGGCTTCTCCCCACTCTGCAAACTTGCGCTGTCGCTGTGTATGGTGGCCGGGAGGCTCGAGATATACCCGGTAATGCTCCTCTGCGTCCCGGAGTTCTGGAGGCGCGGAAACCATTAGTGTCAGTAAAAGGACACAAAAATACCTCTCCGCGCGCGGCGCCCGCGGCTTATTCCCGAGTTTGCGGATCGCTAAACGCTCAGCCCTCGTAAGGCGGGACGAGCCCGATTTCCCTCATTGTGTCGAGCGCTTCGATGATGGCTACGGCAGCTCTCGTGCCTATAAGTTCCGCTCCGGCCAAGATGAACGCGTAAGCGTTTTGCGGGCGGGGGAACTTCACTCCGGCCACCTTCAGCTTAACCGGCGTACCCACAAGCGTGCGCTTCATCACCAGGAACTGCTCCATGCTCGGCCCCTCGAACTGTCCTGTCGACGTCTTGGCGTAGTCGCAGCCAACCTCCGCCACGAGCTTGCACGCCGTTGCTATCTCCTCGTCGGTCAGGAACGCGACCTCCAAGATGACCTTTGTAAGGGCGTCTCCCGCGGCGGCTTTGAAATCCTTCAGCTCTTGTTTGACGACATCGTGTTTTCTGTCCTTGAGCGCGCCGATGTTCAAAACGGTATCCAAGGCCTTGCAGCCGGCTTTTACGGCATACTCCGCTTCGAACGCCTTGACCGCTCCGGGGGATGCGCCGAATGGAAAGTCAATCCCGGTCGCCGGCAGCACGTCGCTGCCCTTGAGCTCCTCGACCACGACCGGTGTCCAGAACGGCGTCGCGGAGTAGAATGCCGCGCAGTTATATTTCACGGCCTCCCTGCATCCCTTTCGGATATCGTCCTCTGTCGTGTTCTTCGGCAGGACGCTGTGGTCAAAGTGCTTGCCAAGCGCCCATTTGTCCATCTTTGCAAGGTTCACCATCGGCTCTGTTCCTCCTTGATTTGATGTTTTTGAAAATTTTGATAAGTCTATCGAACACCTGATAAATTACCACTCCGGCATTTGTCTGTCAACAAAGCGGCTTTGCCCATCAGGGCAGACGCATCAACCCCATCCAATCAGATTGAGTAAGTAATTATCATTCCAACCGGCCCTTTTGCGTTTGCCTTTGATGCTGCCCTTGGTATTCTTCTCTTGTTTAATCAAATTTAGCGCAAAGTGCCGCATAGCCGACATATTGCTTGCACTGTTGTCTTTTCTGTTTCTGGCATAGTCTTCGTGAAACGTTACATCCATCACCCAATGGAGACTGTTTTCTATACCCCAATGGGAGCGGACTGAATCTCCAATTATTTTGGCATTTGCTTCCAGGCTGCTGATATAGTACCTACGCTCGCTTGTTGAAGAGCCGTTGATTTCTCTAACCGATTCAACCATTGTGAGACTCGAAAGCCCAGGCCATTTCCCAACTTCAAGGCCTTCGACATTGTCCAGCCCGCCTATCGAATAAACCTTGCGCGTCTCTATCCTGCCATGCCCCTTTTCTACGGACAAAGTCTCTGTGTGGGAAACACCATCGAAACCGTTCTTCAGTTCCCAGTCAAAAAGATATTTTACCGAGTCCAGGCTGCCCTTCTGGTTGCCCTTCAAAGCCAGGACGTAATCCCCGCCTCCGTCGAGGATCTTTTGGGCAATGTCCGTCTGGCAACCCATCGCATCTACCGTTACGATGCTGCCGCCTATATCGAGGAGCTTAGAGCATTTCAACTTTGAAATCCACCATATCCACAAGAACGAAACCAGCCTTGGGCATCGTCAGCAGTGACCATGTCCAAGGCTTTTCCGACTGCGGCATACAATTCTGATGGCGTT